>JAKSOY010000309.1 GCA_024405255.1 Kiritimatiellia bacterium | reverse complement strand
TTCATAATTTTTACGCTGGATATGCGGGGCGCGGTGTTGCCCAGTTGTTGATTACGATTTTATCATTTGGATTGCTATTTTGGATCTCATGGATATGGGCACTTGTTGAGTTGTGTGTCATGACAAATGATGGGCGAGGTGTTCCATTCGATTAAGAATTTCCAGTTGCGCAACGGGAAACGTCGTGTGTGGACAAGCCCTCATTCATAGGCGACGAAAGTTATTGAGGCAAAGAAAGGAAAAGAACAATGAATCAAGCAATGGTTTGGTTCAACAAGAACAAGGGAAAGCTGGAGTCATCGCAACGTGCGATCATCCAGAAGAAATGCTCCGAAATGAGCGACGACAAAGGGATGATGCTGAATCAGGTTAGCCTGAAGAGCCCATTTCTTGCGTTCGTCGTCTCTCTTCTGCTTGGGGAGTTTGGCGTTGATCGGCTCCTTCTTGGAGAGATTGGCATGGCGGTTCTCAAGTTCTTGACGTTTGGTGTTTTCGGCATCCTGTACCTCATTGATGTCTTCACGATTATGGGGCGGGTGAAGAAGATCAACACTCAGCGGATTATGCCTTACCTCTAAACAAGACAGCCGAATGGAAATTCGGTTTTTCAGCAAAAGGGGCACGGGATTCCGTGCCCCTTTTGCTGAAAAACTTGTCTTTTAAATCCAAACAATCCGGACGGACGATAAAGCCACGCAAGCCGCGCGGATGCGATCATTGGAGCGATTTGATGTGGAATATCAGAGACGCATTGACGAAAGCGCCGTTGAAATGCAAGGCGAATTCCTCGCTTGCGAGTCCGAGCCGGGTTCATGGGGATCGCATCCAGTTCTGGACGACGGATGATCGACGTGGAGAGACGCAGTTTGACGATGCGGAACTTGGCGAGGGCTGCGCTCGGGGTGAAAACACGCAAGGCTTTGGGTTGATTCAGATCGAGTTGAGAGCAGGCAGCGCGGGTGATAGAGTATAAATTACGGCGTTATTCTGCGGAGTTGATTCTGGAGATGAAATCGTTGGCCCAGGTTACGGCTTCTTCGAGCGTTGGCTTGACGCCGTCAAGGTCGGCCCATTCGTTGTAGGCGTCGCGCCAGTCTTCGTACAGATCGAGCTTTGGTGGCCAGGGCTGTTGCTTGCGATAAGTGAAAAGACGTGTGCAGGTTCGAATGAGCTTGTCGAAGTCAAGCTTGCTGTTGTGTGCGATGATCTGAAGGTCGGTCAAGTCGTGGGGACGGTTGGCTCTGGTGGAGGTCAGGCCGTGCAGCTTTTGTGCTATTTGATATTCGACAGGCATCAGGGGCAGGGGGCCGGGGATTGGGAGGCCGACTCTGGTGAACATTTCCGAGATGTCGTTCGCCACCGGGCGAAGATCTGGTTCGTCGGCATCGCCGATTTCATTGTAGCCGACTTCAAGTTCGACCGTACACCAGGATTGCCCCCTGTAGGAGAGTTTCACATCAAAGGGCTGCATGATGTAGTCGAACGGAATCCCTTGCGGAGAAGCTGGTCGCTTGGCGATGATTTCAGCGGTGAAACCGGACCAACCTTCACGCGCGTTCTTTTTCATGGCTTTGAGGAAAACGTCAAGGTCGGATTTCCATGCCGTGTCAAGGTCAAATGTAAAACGAGTGGCAGTCGTGCCATAGCGCAAGCGAATGGAACTTCCGCCTTTCACGACTCCTTCAGGCAGAAACTGTCCGGCGACGACATTGGCCATCAGCTTTCGCGCTTCCGTCAATGCGTTACCAGCGCCATAGGCGCGTTGAATTGCCATGTCGAGGTGACGGCGCGAGTTGGGAGTTTTAATGGACTTCGTTTCCATGATGCTCAAGTTCCTTGATGAGATTGTCGCGTTCCTCTTCGTCGATTATGCCTCGTCGATAGGCCTCATGTGCTGAGTCTATAAGTCGGTCGGTTCTGACGGTTGGCCTCGCAGCAAGAATTGCATCGGGGACTGTTTGCGCGGCAATGCCTTCAATTGGCGCCACTCGTGCGCTGGAAAAGAACTGACGGATGCGGTACCCATTGCCCAAGGTCCGGCGCATGCGTCCCGGCGTCCCGATGTACATGCGGGATGGATTTGTCGGCGTCAGGTTGAGAAGTGCAAGAACGGATTCTCCGTAAAGAAAGGCACCGGGTCCGGCCAGGGCGACAGCTTGCGCATAAGGGTCGCGTTCAGTCGGCGTGTAATGAGAAAGCTGGTAAACGCCAAATCCAAGTCTCATGAGGCGTCCGCGGCGTGCAAGGTCATTCAGGTTGCGCGTTGAGACACCGATTTCATGGGCCTGCTCATTCGTAATCAGTCCATAGTTGTCGGCTGCGATCTCATATATCTTTGCGTAGCTCGTCATGCCAATATTGTAGCAAAAACGCCGTATTTTTGGCAATGACACTTTATGAATGCCAGACATACGGCAGAAATGCCGTATGTCTGGCATTGTTGGTGTCGTCGTTGTAGCCCTTGGCGTGATCACTGGAACGATTTGATGTGGAATATCAGAGTCGCGTGGGCGAGTGCGCCGCTGAGATGCAAGGCGAACCCGTCGCTTGCGAGTTCGCACCGGGTTCGTGGGGGTTGAATCGCTCGGGCACACTTAGATAAAAAATTGCCATCTGTGCCCGATCGCCGTTTGCTGCGGATGATGGCGTGGCGGATTTGGTATAATATGCCTGAATTAATGGGATTAGACCAATGAGAATACGTCAGATTTCGATCTTTCTGGAGAACAGGCCGGGGCAGCTCTCGGCGATCTGCCGCGATCTTGCGGACGCGGCGATCAACATCGTGACGCTGTCGCTCGCCGACACGGCCGACTTCGGCATCGTGCGCATGATCGTGGACGACCACGAGAAGGCGAAGACGGTGCTGACGGACCGGGGACACGTCGTCAACGTGCGCGAGGTGATCGCCGTGTGCGTTCCCGACCGTCCGGGCGGCATGGCCGAGGTCATGCAGGTCCTCGATGCCGCCGGCGCCAACATCGAGTACAGCTATGCGTTCGCCTTCCACAGAGGCGAGAAGGCGGTGCTGGTCTTCCGCTTCGATGACAACGTGAAGGCGGAGAACGCGCTCAAGGCGGCGGGTTACACGACGCTCGGAGAGGATGAGGTGAAGCAGTGAAGTACGTATCGACGAGAAGGGGAATTGAGGCGACGAGCGCCGAAACGGTGTTTCAGGGGCTGGCGCCGGATGGTGGGCTGTACGTTCCACTCTGCGGGGGCGAGACGCCCCCGCCCCCAGTGGGGTGCCAGACCTTGCGCGAGGCAGAGGAGTATGTCATGGGGACGCTCTTCGACGATCTGCCGGCGGAGGTGCGGACAGCCGCGGTGAATCGGCTCTGCGCGCGGTTCCCCGCAGAGGATCCGATTCCGCTTGTCGAGAAGGACGGGTTGCAGATCCTCGAGCTGTTCCATGGCAAGACGGGCGCGTTCAAGGACGTGGCGCTGTCGATGCTGCCGGTCTTCATGAAGCACGCGGCCAACGGCAAGCGCGTTCTCATCTTGACGGCGACGAGCGGCGACACGGGCAGTGCCGCGATGCAGGGCTTTGCGGGCGTCGAGGGCACCGAGATCATCGTCTTCTATCCGGCGACGGGAACCTCGAAGGTCCAGCGCCTCCAGATGACGACGCCGGCGGATGCGAACGTCCACGCCGTCGGCATCAGGGGCAACTTCGATGACGCGCAGGCCGCGGTCAAGCGCATCTTCGCCGATCCGAAGATCAACGCCGAGGCCGCCGCGCACGGCATTACGCTTTCGAGCGCGAACTCGATCAACACGGGGCGGTTGGTGCCTCAGATCGCGTACTACGTGCTGGCGGGTGCGAAGCTTCTGGCGCGACGCGGGGGCGAGACGCCCCCGCCCCACAGTGACGGATCTTCGCGGGGCGGGGCCGTCTCGGCCGCGCAGTTCGATGTCGTGGTTCCCTCGGGCAATTTCGGCAACATCCTGGCGGCGTATTATGCGAAGCTCCTCGGGTCGCCGATCCGCAAGCTCGTTGTCGCGTCGAACGTCAACGACGTGCTGGCGCGGTTCGTGAAGACGGGCGTGTACGATCCGGGCGAGAAGTTCACCGTCACGAATTCGCCTTCGATGGACATCCGCAAGTCGTCCAACGTCGAGCGGCTCCTGTGGATGATCTCCGGCGGGCTGGACGGCGACATCGCCGGGGCCTGCGCCGAGACGGCGCGCATGATGCGCGATCTCGAGACGAAGGGGCGCTACGAGCTTTCCGAAAAGGCGAAGGCGCGCCTCTTTGCCGATTTCGTCGGCGGCGTCGCGACGCCCGAGGAGACCGAGGCGGAGATGCGCCGGATGCGCGAGGCCTGCGGGTATCTCCTTGATCCGCACACTGCCGTCGCCACGGCCGTGGCTCGCAAGCTCGGGTATCCGAAGGACGGAGCGCCGTGTGTCATCGCCGCGACGGCGA
>JAKSOY010000308.1 GCA_024405255.1 Kiritimatiellia bacterium | reverse complement strand
GCAGATCTTCAACTACCTGCGCGACAGCTACCGCCGCACGACGCGTCCCGACTGGCTTGCGTGGGACGGCCTCGCCAGCGCGATGGCGTACGACGGCGAATGGGAGCCGTTCCTGCGCCGCCTCGCGGACGATTTCGCGCACACGACGCCGATTCGCGGCGACATCTCGGGCGAGATCCGCATCCAGGGCTACATGCAGGCCGAGTTCGGCCATTTGCGCTACTACCTCGCGCGTCCCGAGATGGAGCTCGCGCGCGGCTACTGCGACTTCTGCCTCTTCCCCGAGCGCGTCTACAACGGCGACGTGCGCGACAGCTACATCGTCGAGCTCAAGTACTCGAAGCCGACGGCACCCGACTCCGACCTCGCGGCGAAGGCGGCCGACGGCATCGAGAAGCTGCGCCGCTACGCGTCTGACCGCTTCGTGCCCGAGCTCGCGCGCGGCACGCGCCTCCATCTGATTCTCTTTCAGTTCAAGGGAACGGACCTGGTGAGATTGGAAGAGTTGGAAGGCTGAGGTTTTGAAGCATTCTCGAGTTTAAGCAATGAAATTTTTTATCCATACGTATGGTTGTCAGATGAACGTGCGCGACAGCGAGGCCGTCGGGGCCTTGCTGGAGGCGGCCGGACACGCACGCGTCGACGCGGAAGTCGATGCTGAACTGGTGATTGTCAATTCCTGCACGGTGCGCGACATGGCCGAACGCAAGGCGATCGGCAAGTGCGGCAATCTCATTGCCGTGAAGGAAGGACGCGGCAAGCCGCGGGTCGACGGCGCCGTGAAGATGGTGGGCCTGATGGGCTGCGCCGTCAAGCGCCTGGGCGCCGACGTCTTCAAATCCCTGCCCGGACTCGACTTCGCGGTGGGTCCGCGCCGCTTCGGCGTGATCCCGAAGCTCGTCGACGAGGTGCTCGCGCGCCGGGCGGCGGGCGAGAAGAAGATTCGCCTTCTGGAGCTGCCGGACGACAACGAAGTGCCGACGGGACTCGATGCGCATCCCGACATCCAGCGCGGGGCGACGCCGTTCGCACGCTTCCAGAGCTATGTGACGATTCTGCTCGGCTGCGACAACCGCTGCAGCTACTGCATCGTGCCCGACGTGCGCGGACACGAATACTCGCGTCCCGCCCGTGAAGTCGTGGCCGAAGTGCGCGGTCTCGCCGAACGCGGCGTGAAGGAAGTCTGCCTGCTCGGCCAGAGCGTGCTGCGCTACGGACGCCGCAACCCCGCGTGGTTCCCCGAGGACGAACCGTCTCCCGGCGGCTATACGGAGGCATTCCCGCGTCTTCTGGAGGCGCTCAATGCAATCCCCGGCCTTGCGCGCATCCGCTTCACGAGCGCGCATCCGAAAGGCTGCACGGACGAACTCGTGCGTGCCTATCGTGAATTCCCGAAAGTGTGCCGCCATCTCCATCTGCCCGTGCAGAGCGGCAGCGACCGCGTCCTGGGCGAGATGGGGCGCCACTATACGCGTGCCGAGTATCTGGCGGCCGTTGCGAAACTGCACGCGTTCGATCCGACGTTCTCGGTGACGACGGATATCATCGTGGGCTATCCGGGCGAGACGGTGGCGGATTTCGAGGAGACGCGCACGCTGATGGAAGAGGCGGGCTTCGACAATGCCTTTGTGTTCAAGTATTCGCCGCGGCCCGGTACGCGTTCGGCGGCCCTGCCGGACGATGTACCGACGGAAGAGAAGGAGCGGCGCGACCAGGTGCTGCTGGCCGACCAGCAGACGCGCGGTTTGGCGCGTAACGAACGTCTCGTGGGATCGGTCCGCGATGTGCTGGTGGAGGGACCCTCGCTGCGCAATGCCGCGCGTTGGAGCGGACGCGACTCCGGCAATCGCATCGTCGTCTTCGAGCCGACGCGTCCGCTTGCCCCCGGCGAGCTCGTGGCGGTGAAGATCGCCGAAGCGCATCCGCAGATTCTGATTGGCGAGCTGGTCTAATGAGCGAACAGTTATTCAAGCTGACATCCGACTACAAGCCGATGGGCGACCAGCCGGAGGCGATCGACACATTGGTGAAGGGTCTCGAACGCGGCGAGAAGCGATTGATCCTGCAAGGCGTGACTGGTAGCGGCAAGACGTTCACAATGGCGAACCTCATCCAGCGCTGGAACCGTCCGACGCTGATTTTGAGCCACAACAAGACGCTTGCGGCCCAGCTCTTCGCCGAGTTGCGCGGGTTCTTCCCCGAGAACGCCGTCGAGTACTTCATTTCGTACTACGACTACTACCAGCCGGAAGCGTACATTCCGCAGACCGACACCTACATTGAAAAGGATGCCTCCGTCAACGAGGAGATCGAGCGCTATCGCCTGGCGGCGACGAACGCGCTCATCGCGCGGCGCGATGTGATCGTGGTGGCGTCCGTCAGCTGCATCTACGGATTGGGAGAGTCCACCGAGTACCGCGACCTTGCAGTGAAGTTCGCGGTGGGCGACACGTGCGGACGCGGCAATCTGGTGGAACGCCTCATCGCGGCGCAGTATACGCGCAACGATCTCGACTATTCGCCCGGCAACTTCCGCGTGCGGGGGGATACGGTGGACATCTTTCCCGCCTACGCGACGGAAGGCATTCGGGTTGACTTCTTCGGAGATGAAATCGATTCGATCCATGCGCTGAGCGTGCCGGATTTTCACATGGGCGTGTCGATGCCGGCGGCCGTGGTGACGCCGGCCAAGCAGTTCGTGATGCCCAAGGACAAGATGGAAGCCGCCTACGTGCGGATCGAGCACGAGCTGAAGGAACGCCTGAAGGATTTTGACGGTGCCAAGAAATACCTGGAGGCGCAGCGTCTCCGGGAGCGGACCGAGTACGACATCGAGATGATGAAGCAACTGGGCTATTGCAATGGCATCGAGAACTATTCGCGTCCACTCACCGGACGCGCCGCCGGCGAACCGCCGGAATGCCTGCTCGACTATTTCCCCGACGACTTCCTGACGATCATTGACGAAAGCCATGTGGCGGTGCCGCAGCTGCGGGCGATGTACAACGGCGACCAGGCGCGTAAGCAGAAGCTGGTCGACTACGGGTTCCGTCTGCCGAGCGCGAAGGACAACCGTCCGCTCAAGTTCCCCGAATTCGAGCAGAAGGTCCATCAGATCGTCTTCACGAGTGCGACGCCGGGCGAGTACGAGTATGAAGTCTCCAAGACCGTGGCGCAGCAGGTGATTCGTCCGACGGGCCTGCTGGATCCGGAGATCGAGCTGCGTCCGCTCAAGAACCAGATCGACGACCTGATGGCGGAAATCCGCAAAGTCGCCGCGAAGGGCGACCGCATCCTCGTGACGACGCTCACAAAGCGCAGCGCCGAAGACTTGACGGCCTATTTGCACGAGACGGGCCTGCGCGTCGAGTATCTGCACAGCGGCATCGACGCGCTGGAACGCGTGGCGATTCTCGGCCGGCTTCGAAAAGGCGAGTTCGACTGCCTCATCGGCATCAACCTGCTGCGCGAGGGACTTGACTTTCCGGAAGTCGCCCTGGTGGCGATTCTCGATGCGGACAAGGAAGGATTCCTGCGTTCGACGACTTCGCTGGTTCAGACGGCCGGCCGTTGTGCACGGCACGTGAAAGGGCGGGTCATCCTCTACTGCGACCACCAGACGGACGCCATTCGGGATCTCCTGCGCATCACCAAGCACCACCGCGACAAGCAGATCGCGTTCAACACCGAACACCACATCACGCCGAAGAGCGTGAAACGGGCGATCAACGAAGCGGTCTACGTCTATTCGGAGGCGAAGAAGACTGAATACGCGGCGGCCGCCGAAACACCCGAGACGCACGACATCCACGAGACGATCGCCGCGTTGCAAGAAGAGATGATGCAGGCGGCGGAGGCGCTTGAATTCGAGCGCGCGGCCTATCTGCGCGACCAGATCAAGACGCTTCAGCGGACGCAGCAGACAGGGGCGGTTTCGGTCGGGAAAGGGAAGTGATCGTTGGCTATGACGCAGGATGAAATTTTCGCCGGACTCGATCGCTGGTTCGGGCATGACGATTTTCGAACGGGCCAGTATGCGCCGATTGAGGCCGTGGTGAACGGACGCGATGCCGTCGTGGTGATGCCGACGGGGGCAGGGAAGTCGCTCTGCTTCCAGTTGACGGCATTGCTGCTTCCGGGTGTGACAGTTGTGATTTCGCCGTTGATCGCGTTGATGCGCGACCAGGTGGAGGCGCTGGAGCGGCGTCACATTCCGGCAACCTATTTGAATTCGACGCTCGATCCGGCGGAACAGGCCTATCGTCTGCAGGAACTCGCGGCCGGGCGGTTCAAGCTGGTCTACGTCGCCCCCGAACGGTTGGCGAACGCCCGTTTCCGTGCATTCCTCGAACAGCTGGAGATTTCGTTTCTTGCCGTGGACGAGGCGCACTGCATTAGCCAGTGGGGACACGACTTCCGTCCCGACTATCTGACCCTCGGTACACTCGTGG
>JAKSOY010000307.1 GCA_024405255.1 Kiritimatiellia bacterium | reverse complement strand
GTTGCGGCACAACGCCTTTCAGAGGTTGGACTCAATTTTAAATTGGTCAGCCCTGTGTCTTGAATTGGACGCACTTGACACGGAGGGAGGGGGTTTGTTAAAATGGGAATCGTCTCCCCTTGGCGTGGCGGTTGGTGGCGCGGACCGCTGGTGATTTGAAGAATTTAACGAATGAGAAGGATGGAAATAACTATGTCTACCTTGATAACCCGGACATCCATTTTGGGATTGTCTCTGCTCTCGCTTGCCGCCGCGGCGCAGCCGGTTGCGGGGCGCTATGTGCGGTGCCGTATCGAACGCGACAACGCCATTCTCACGCTCGCCGAAGTCGAGGTATTTGAAAACGGCAAGAATGTGGCGCGCGGCGCGTTCGCGAGCCAGAGTTCCATTGAGCATGAGGGCACGCCAGAGCGGGCGATCGACGGCAACCCGGGGCGTTCCTGGGGCGATCGCACGATGACCCACACGAAGGAAAACGCGGGCCGGGAGCATCCGTGGTGGGAACTCGACTTGCAGGGCATGAAGACGATCAGCGCGATCAACCTCTGGAATCGTCCGGAACTGGCCGATCGCCTCAATGGCGTGGAAGTGATGGTGCTCGACGAAGCGCGGGTCGTCAAATGGTCGTCCAAGCTGGGGCGCGCGAAACCGACGAAGAATGCGTTCACGGTCGATACGGGCAATCTCGGTCCTCGCGCCGGCGAACGCGTGCCGGACGGCGGCCAGCGGAAATACCGGGTTGCCGCGAAGGGCGCGGAACTGATGAAGCTCTACGAGAAGCGTGCCACCTGGATGGAGACGCTGGTGGCGCTCGCGGCGAAGGAGCCCGACTTCGGTTCGCCGAAGCCGTTGTTGTCCCGCCTTTTCGCCGACTTCCCGGAAACGGCCGGCGAGATCGTGATGGAGCTCGAGGGCGGCCTTCTCGATTCCCGGCGCCTGGCGACGGGCTATCCCGGTCTGGCCCAGGAGTATGCGAAGCGCCTCTACGACGAGCGCCTCTCCGCCGAATGGCTCGCGCGCGCGCCGCAGGTGAAGACGGCGGACGAACTGGCGAAGCTGCGCGCCGTCTATCGCGCCGACCGTGCGCTGGGCACCCGCCTGCAGCACCTCATTTGGTTCAATGACAAAGCGCTGGAGCGTGCCATCAAGGCGTATGCCGAAAAGTATCCGCAGGCGTATGCGAACAAGGATGCCCTCTTGGCGGAACTCGCCGCGGTGAAGCCGTTGGTGGCGGCGGCGAAGAAGGGCCCGCGCGCGCAGGCGCTCGCCGTCGCGGCCGCCGTGGAAAAACTCACCGACGCGATCTACCTCAAACATCCGGCGGTCGACTTCCAGAAGATCCTGATGGTGAGGCGCAACCGGATGTCGCCTTCGGGACTACCCCACAACTGGCAGGGCAATTCGTCCGTGCCGCTGCAAGGCTATGTGAACGACATCGTGGCAGCGCCGCTCAAGCAGACCGATGGTACCGGCGTGCAGGAACTCGTGGCCTCGACCGCGTTCCTAGGGGATGTAGACCTTGATTTCGACGCGCAGAAGATCGCCTATTCCGCCGGTGTCCCGAATGAACGCGGCTGGCGCATCATGGAAACCCCGCTCGCGAAGCCGATGACGCAGACGCAGCTTTCGCCCCGCGATCAGCCGGACATCGACTGCTACGATCCCTGCTATCTTCCAGACGGTCGCATGCTCTTCGTGGCGACTTCCGGTTTCCACGGCGTGCCGTGCGTGAGCGGAAGCGACTATGTGGGCAACACGCATCTGCGGGAACTCGACGGATCCGTGAAGCGGCTCGTGTTCGACCAGGACAACAGCTGGTGTCCCGTGGTGATGAACAACGGCCGTGTTCTCTATCTCCGCTGGGAGTATACCGACAGCGCCCACTACTTCTCCCGCGTGATGATGACGATGAACCCCGACGGTTCCGACCAGAAGGCGTTCTACGGTTCCAATTCCTATTGGCCGAATTCGCTCTTCTATGCGCGTCCGCTGCCCGGCTCGGTGACGAAGTTCTGCGGCATCGTCTCCGGCCACCACGGCCATGCCCGCGAAGGCGAGCTCGTGCTCTTCGACGTCACGAAGGGCCGCAACGAAACCGGCGGCGTGATGCAGCGCATTCCCGGCTGGGGGAAGCCCGTGCAGAACAAGGCGCGCGATACGCTCGTGAATCCCTCGCATCCGCTCTTCCTGCATCCGTTCCCGGTTTCGGACGAGCTCTTCCTCGTGGCCTTCCATCAGAATGCCGGCGAGCCGTTCATGATCGCCTTTGCCGACATCTACGACAACATCGTGCCTCTGTGGCGGATGGGGAACCTCAACCTGCTCGAACCGGTACCGGTGGCGGCGCGCAAGAAGCCGATCGTTTCGATCAACCGCCGCAACGACGACACCGACAAGTGCACGGTCTTCCTGCAGAGCGCCGAGTTCGGCGAAGGTCTGAAGGGCGTGCCGCGCGGTACTGCGAAGAAGCTGCGTCTCTTCCAGTACAGCTATTCGCCGCGGAACAAGGGCGGACACTACGTCATCGGCTTCGAGGGTCCGTGGGATGCGCGCAGCATCATCGGCGAAGTCGATCTCGAAGCGGACGGCAGCTGCCTCTTCACCGCGCCTGCCAATACGCCGCTCGCCATCCAGCCGCTCGATGCCAACGGACACAAGCTGCAGGAAATGCGCTCCTGGTTCGTGGGCGTGCCGGGCGAGACCATCTCGTGCACGGGCTGCCATGAGAATCAGAACGAAGCGCCGCCGGCGGCGTTGCCGATTGCCGCGCGCAAGAAGCCGCAGACGCCGAAGTCGTGGTTCGGTCCGCGCCGCAACTATGCCTTCGAGCGCGAAGTCCAGCCGGTTCTCGATGCGAAGTGCGTGGGCTGCCACAATTCGAAGTCCACGCAGACGAACCACCTGGGCCAGCGTGTGCCGAACCTCGAGGGAACTCGCGGGTGCCGGGAGGCCTGGGGCTTCTCCGTGGCCTACTTCAACTTGATGCCGTATGTGCGCCGGAATGGTCCGGAAGGCGACTACCATCTGCTCACGCCGCTCGAGTTCCACGTCGATACTTCCGAACTCAAGCAGATGCTCGACAAGGGACACCACGGCGTGCAGCTGACCGCCGAGGAATACAATCGCCTGACCACGTGGATGGACCTCAACGTGCCGTTCTACGGTACCTGGAGCGAACGTTTCCCGAACGACAGTGGCGTCGCGCACAATCTGGCCCGTCGTCGCGAGATGGCGGAAAAATGGGCGGGCGACAAATACGATCCCGAGAAGGTGGTCAATCCCTACAAGCCCGGTACGGTCGCGTTTACGCCTCCGCCTCGGAAGGAGCGTGCGGCGGTGAAGCCGCCTGCCGTGGCGGGATGGCCCTTCGACGCGGCGAAGGCCCGTGCGATGCAGGGCGAGAAGCCGTTTGACACCCTTGACCTCGGCAACGGCGAGAAGCTTACGTTGGCGCGCATTCCCGCCGGTTCCTTCCCGATGGGATCGACCGAACTCACGCCGGCGGAGCAACCGGTGAGCAAGGTCACGATCGAGAAGCCGTTCTGGATGGCGACGTGCGAAATCACCCAGGGGCAGATGCGCCTTATGGATCCCTCCTTCGACAACGGCGTCTACGACATGCACTACAAGGACCAGGTCAAGCGCGGCTACTACATGGGCAACCAGGATCCTGACTTCGCGCAGAAGGGACATGAACACTTCCCTGCCATCCGCGTGAGCTGGCAGGAGGCCAATCGTTTCTGCGAATGGCTCTCCCGGAAGACGGGCCGCAAGGTGCGCCTGCCGTCCGAAGCGCAATGGGAGTGGGCGTGCCGCGCCGGTACCGAGACGCCGATGAACTATGGTGGCTGGAACGACGACTTCTCGAAGCATGAAAACCTCGCCGACTACATGTTCATCGAACTTGCGGTGGTGGGCGTGAATCCCCAGCCCATTACCCGTGGGACCGATCGGAATCCCAGACGGCGCCCCAATGCGCTCATGGACTACGAATTGCGCGATCGCCGCTTCAACGACGGCGTGCTGCATCTCGCGAAAGTGGGCTCGTATGCGCCGAATGCGTGGGGACTCAAGGACATGCACGGCAATGTGGCCGAATGGACGCGCTCGCCGTGGAAGTCCTACCCCGTGACGTCCGGCGACGACGCGGCGGCCGCCGACGGTCTCAAAGTCGTGCGCGGCGGCTCGTGGTATCGCCGCCAGCTCTCCGCGAGTTCCGCCTCGCGTTGGCGCTACCCCGTCTGGATGCGTCCCTTCGACGTCGGCTTCCGCATCATCGTCGAGGATTGACATTCCGTCCCGGCTCACGCACCTCATGAGGCGTGCGGAAACCTTGGAAGGGCAGTCGAAGTTCTGGTACTCTCAGGCTTCGGCAGAAGGGTTGACGGACGTCATCGACTATCTCAAGATGAAGGGCACCAGACGGGTCGCGAGTCTCATCCGTGGACATCTCGCCTCCTTTCCGAGCTGGGAAAAGGT
>JAKSOY010000306.1 GCA_024405255.1 Kiritimatiellia bacterium | reverse complement strand
CGCCTGCCCGCCTCAGCACCCCGCGATACGTGATCGCCTGCGGAACCGCGGCGAGAACCGTCAGGCCAAGCCCCATGGCCATCAGACAAATGCACTTTTTCATACCTTTCAACCTTTCAACCTTTCAACTTTTCAACCCTTCAACTTTTCAACCCTTCAACTTTTCAACTATTCAACCTTCTTCGCCTTGAAGACGCGCTTCAGGGCGAACGTGCCGACCGACTTGATCGGCTTGTTGGCGATGAGCCCCGTCACCGACCAGGTCACGACGCCCGAAGTCGTCTCGTCTGCGTTGTACGGGAAGTTTGCCGGCAGCGCCCGGTTGCCCTGCTCGTGCCACGAGAAGTCGAGCCGGTTGGAGACACTCCAGAGTTCCACCCCTTCCGGCAGGTCGCCCGAATAGTCCGCCTTCTTGCCGTCGTGGTCGGGATGCCAGGCGTGGCGGAACGGATTGTCCCTCGCCTTCGCATCGACGGTCCACGAGAAGTCCGCATCGTCGCCGAACGCCGAGCCGGCCGCCGCCGCGACGACGGGCATGTCGACGCTCATCATCACCGTCGAGAGGCGCTTCGCCCCCTCGACCTCCGGCGGCACGTTCGCAAGGTCCATGAAAAGCCTCGCCGCGCCGTTCGTGTCGACCCCCGCCGCGACGCGCTGCAGAAGCGTGCACTTGCCGTCCTCGCCCACGTGCATCATGACGCTCATCTTGAGCTGGCCGCCGGCCGCCACCGGCGTCGGCGTCGCGTCATCGAGTCCGGAGACGCGAGCAAGCGTGAGCTCACCGACCCAAAGGCCCGTCGGATACCTGACGGCGTCCGCCTTGTCCGGCGTGACGCTGACGGGAAGCCGCACGCGCATCTGGGTCGTCGGATCGGAAATCACGAGAATCGCCCCGTTGGTCGTTCCGTCGACGAGCTGCGAACGGTCCAGCGCGAAGACCTGCTCCGTCGCCTCGCCCGGCTTCAGCGCGACCTCCCAGGCGGACGACTCCGTGACGTTGGTGTACTCCGGCGCACTGAGCGCATCGGCGCGCGGCAGCTGACGCCTGAGCGGCGGGAACTGCTCCGGATCGGCCGCCTCGTCGCCGACCATCTGGAGGGCGAAGACATGGTCCTTGGTGCCGCAGTTCCGGATCTTGACGGACGCATAGCTCGCGCCTGCGGAGAACGTGAGCGCGCTGCCCTTGTCGATGCCGATCACGCCCGGCCACTCGCCGGACCGCGTCGCGGTCAGCGCATACGCCTTGCCGCCCGAGACCTGCGCCGCCTTGCCGAAGTTGGAGGCGTTCTTGAGTTCGGGAGCGTTCGGATCCTCCCCGCCGAGGGTGTAAATCGCCTGCGCGGACTTCACCGTCCCGAACGGACCCTCGCCGAAGTAAGTCGTCGCGAGAATGCCGGAATTGGCGGACGAGACGCCGGCGATGTTGAACAAATCGTTAGTCGACGTGGCCTTGCGCCACGTCATCTTCGGGACGGCCGGTACGCCGTAGAACTCGATGTTCTCCTTCGCTCCGGCATAGACGAGGTACACCCGGCCGCCGACGATCGCCGAGAGCGTCGAGCTGCCCGGATATTCCTTGAACCAATGCAGGTAGGAGACCGGCTTTTGTACGATCTCGTCGCCGCTCGCATCATACTGCGCGGTCGCGGCGTCGGCCTCGCTCAAGTAGGCCGCAACCGAGGTCACGGACGTCCCGCGGAAGAACTCCTCGCACGCCGCGTTGTCCGGCGTCGATTCGACGTAGACCGCGTTCCAACCCTTCTCCAGGGCCATCGTCTCCTTGACATGAGGCACGGCGAAGGAGGTCAGACAAAGGACAACGGACAACAGACAAAGGCACTTTCTCATACTCTTTAACCTTTCAACTCTTAAAGTCTTAAGTTCTTAAACTTTTCAACCTTTCAACTTTTCAACTTTTCAACTTTTCAACCTTTCAACCTTTCAACTTTTCAACTTCACTTCGCCTCCAGCTTGAAGAACTCGCCCGAAGCATCTCCGAGGGGCGTGATGAAGATCTCCGTCAGGCCCGGTTCTCCGGCCGCGTCTTCGGCCAGCACCTGGTCAAGCTCCGCGCCCGACGCGCTCTTGCGGACACGCTTTCTCGCCCATTCGGGCTTTGCGAGCGTATTCGCGGACGAAACCGCGTAGACGTGGCCGCCGACATGCTCGAAGGTCAGCGCCAGCTTGCCGTCCTTCGGGCCGAACTTCCGCACGCGAAGGACGTCGCTCTCGTCGAACGGAATCGTCCCGGCCAGGAACTCGCTGTAGTTGGAGACGCCGTCGCCGTCGTAGTCCTTCCACGGATCGTAGGCCTCGCCTTCGGGCAGGAACGACTCCACCTCGGCGATGTAGGCCTCGGGGATCTCGACGGTCATGCCGTCCTTCGGGTTCGTGTAGGACCTCACCTTCGTGCAGTTGACGGACAGGCTCCCGGGCTTGAGCGGCGAGCCGACCCGCACGGCGGAAGGAACGACGATCGTCCCCTCCTCCTTGGTGACGAGCGCGCAGTCAAGCGTCTCGCCGACCGCGCAGGTCGACTCCGTGGACGCCGAGGCGACCGGAACCTCCAGCAGGAAGCTGATGCCCTCGTCATTCGCCGACGAAACCCTCGACTCGGCGATCACCGCGCCGTCCGCGCGCTGCAGGCGCATCTTGGCCGCGACGCCGTCGCGCAGCACCGTGTTGTAGTCGTCCTTCAACGCACCCCGCACGACATACGTCCCGTAGGGCAGCGCCGGCGCGGCAGAAGAAGTGAAAAGCAAGAGTGAAGAGGCAATAAGCAAGGGCATCCGCACTTTTTCACTTTTCGTTTTTTCTCGTTCCTTCATGTTCCTGTTCCTTTTTATTTTACGTCAATCTTGACCCTGAAGAAGCCCGCGTCGTCGCTCGGCTTCTTCACCTTCGGAAACGTCACCTCGCCGTTCGCGCCGCAGAGGACGTTAAGATTCTCCGCTTCGGCGTCCAGCGTGATGTTCGTGACCGTCGCCCCGGAACAGAGCGAATAGTAGAACCCCGGCCTGCAACCCGCGAGCACGACGTTCGTCGCCACGCCCGTCGGCAGCTTCGCGAGTTCGCCAACGGGGATCTGCCGCGTCGCGGCGGTCGCATTCTCCATGAGATTCGTCCACGCCTTCGGCGTCAGCTCCGCGAGAAGCTGCCAGTTCTCGCCCGCTGACCGCACCTCGACCGTGAACGCCGCCTTGTATCCGTCCGCCGCGCCGTCGGCCGTAAGCGTCGCCGCCACCGCTTCGCTCGGGGTGATCGCGGCAATCGCCTTCGCCGCATTCGCCGCCGCTTCCGTAGCGTAGTCAATCGGATAGCCCGGCGTGACCGGCACCGTCTCCGTCGGCCCGAGCGGAACAGAGAACTGCTGGCGACCGTCCACGGCAAGGCCAATCGAGCCCGTGATCATTGGCTTCCGTACGAAATACTGCCGCTTGTCGGAAGCGTCCCGCTCATAGACGAACTTGCCGCGGGAGACTTCGTGATCATCCACGTCGTACAGTTCAAGATCTTCGCCAACACCGTCCTTGCCAACCGCGCGAATCGAATAGACATGACAGGAATCGGAATTGAACTCGACCACATAGCCGTCGCCTTGCTCGGTGATTGTGAATTCAGGCGTGTCATGCAACGCCAGTTCGCCACCGACCGGATCGGTTCCGAGCTGGTATTCCAGCAGATTGGAAAGTCCGTCCGCGTCAAAATCGTCATCCGGGCCGCCGATTTCCAACTCCGAATACAATTCGACGAACCAGAGCCAGTAGTCATATCCGACATCGACATCCTCGGCATCCGCATGGAACACGCCGACGGACGTCGGGGCCACGCCGAGAGAGCCGCCGACGGGCGGCAACACCTTCGCGGAGCGGAACCTCATGCCATCTGAACTCTCGTCAAGGACAATCTTGTCACGGACCACGAGCGTCAGCTGTTCGCCGACCTGCGCACACCCCACCCCGTCAGCGCAGACCGGAACCGTGAGGGTGCAGTTGTAATCAGACCCCTCGACACCGATCATCACGTCTTTGACCATCACATCCAGCATCTCGTTGTGCGAGTTGTACACCTCGAGCGTGTAATTCGACGTCACCCGCGCGTCTTCCTCGTCCGTATTGCAACCGCTCAATACAAGGCCGAAACCATCCCGAAGAACAAGCTTGTAGGTGTACGACCCGATCAACTCCGCAGCCAGCGTCACATTCGCCAGCATGCAAAGGACAAGCCCAATGCCCACACCTATCATCTGTTTCTTCATCACCATTCCCTTTGTCTTATAAATCATTTTCAACTTATCGAACAATTCAAAAGGCAACGGAAACGCCCTTGGCGTCCATGCCCGTGTACAATTCGCCCGAGGCGAAAACACCTATATTTTATCATTTTCCGCCGAAAAAAGATAGCCCCAAATCCCCCCCCCCCGAAATATTCTCATTCCGTTCACAAATCTCAATTTATGCGAAACTATACCGCAACCGCCCCATACCGCGTC
>JAKSOY010000305.1 GCA_024405255.1 Kiritimatiellia bacterium | reverse complement strand
TTCTACTTTGGCCTTGGCACGGAGATCAAAAGCCACGGCGAATACACCGGCAAGAACGCCTGGACGGTTCCGTTCTTGAAGACAGAACTTTCGTCCGCCGCCGGGACGGTTCTTCGTTGTCCCGCACCACCGTCCGTGGATTGATTCGAGTGTAAGCCTGTGGGCGGCAGATGGTTGAGTGCAGATTTCGATTGTGTATAATTACCAAAGCGGAGCATTCTCCGTTCTGGTAATTACCAAAGCGGAGTGTCCTCCGTTTTGGTAATTGCAAAGTCTTAGGGCTTTTGGTATAATGGAGTGCATGAAACCGCGTATTTACGACACGATCATCACTAAAAGCTTGAAAGACTTTCGGCAGATGGTTTTTTTGAGTGGACCCCGCCAAGTCGGGAAGACGACTTTGGCCAAAGGGCATGCGAATCATTATCTGAACTGGGATAATGAAGATGTGCGTCGGTTGATTCTTGAAGGGCAGCAGACAATCGGTGTGCATTGCGATCTTGAGCGGGTTCGTGCACGTATGCCGGTGATTGCCTTCGATGAGATTCACAAGTACGCGCGTTGGAAGCAGTTTCTCAAAGGTTTTTTTGACGAATATGAATCTCGCTGTCGTGTGATCGCAACAGGATCAGCGCGGATGGATGTCTACAAACGCGGGGGAGATAGCATGATGGGACGGTATTTCCCCTATCGTGTTCATCCGTTGAGTGTGGCTGAGTTGATAACGACGAAGCTCCCCGGCGAACGGATTGTCAGGCAACCATTGGAATTGTCTAAGGGAGATTGGAATGCGCTCTGTGAATTCGGGGGATTCCCTGAACCATTCACGAAACGGAGTTCTTCGTTTTCCACTCGATGGAACCGGCTTCGCCGTGAACAGCTTGTTCAAACGGACATTCGAGATTTGACGCGTATTACTGAGATTGACCGGTTGAGTGTCCTGACTGAAATTCTTTCTAATCGGTCGGGCGAACAATTGGCTTACGCGTCGTTGGCGTCTGAAATCAAGGTTGATGAGAAAACGGTCAAGAGCTGGGTTGTGACCTTGAAACATTTATTTTATGGATTTGAAGTTCGTCCTTGGTCGAAGAATATCGAGAACTCGATTCGAAAAATGCCGAAGTGGTTTTTGCGAGACTGGGCTTTAGTGAAAGATGCGGGAAAGCGTTTTGAGACGATGGTCGCCTGCCATCTGCTCAAGGCGACTGAAGGTTGGACCGATCTAGGGCTCGGCGAGTTTGATCTCTTTTATGTGCGTGACAAACAGAAGCATGAAGTCGATTTTCTGGTGACGCGGGATCGGTTCCCTTGGTTTCTTGTTGAAGCGAAATGTGGGCAAGAGCGCCTTTCCGATAATCTTCTCAGGTTCCAGAAACAGCTTCAGGTAGCATTGGCGTTTCAAGTCGTTCAAGATCTACCGTTCGAAAAGATAGACTGTTTTAAGCAGAATCGACCAGTAATTGTCCCGGCTCTTACGTTTTTCTCGCAACTCCTCTAGCTCCTATTGAGCGCGCGTTTGAGGAGTCGCCAGTTTGGCAGGCGAAGGTCCATCAGCTGGTGGAAGCGCGCACTGTGGTCTGCGACCTTGAGGTGCGTCAGTTCGTGCACGACGACATACTCGACCTGTTCGGGGGCGGCGTGTGCGAGGCGCAGGTTGAAGGTGATGAGCCGTTTGCGGATATGGCAGGAACCCCAGAGGGTTTTCATCTCGCGTAGTTTCCACGTCACGCAGGCTTCGTGTGTGCGGGTGGTCCAGATGGACATCAATTCCGTGAGCAAGGCGATGAGCCGGTTGCGCTCTTCGGGCGTGACGGCGCGTACGACGGGCGCGGGGCGCGCGAGAATCTGCGCACGCGTCGCGATGACCCAGTCCCACTTCGAAAGCAGAAAAGCTTCGCCTTCGCGGAGCGTCGCCCAACGGTTCGGTACGGATAGATGAACGCGCCCGTCCGGTCGAACCCGCAGGTTGATCCGTCGAATGGATTTGCGTTCAACGTCCACAGGAACGCCGTTGACGAGATTTTCTCCAGCATGCAGCACGCGAGTATTATAGCACAGTTGAATCGTCGAAGAGTTGAAAAGTTGGATTGTGATTCACACGGGCATTTAGTATAATTGACCTATGAAAAACAATACTCGTTTCATCGTTCTCTGTTTGGTTGGATTGGCGGCTTGGTTCGTCCAGGCAATGACGTTCGTGGATCTTGTGCATCCCGACGAGGTGCTGCTCGACGATCGCCCTTCGGACCGTGTGGCCGTTGCGGCGGATGGCACGGTGACGCTCGCGGGTGGCGAGGCGAGTTTCATTCGCCTTAAATGGAAGACCGCATTTCCGAAGCAGACGAAGGTCTACGGCAGCCAATGGGAGCGGACCTACGGACAGAACGCGTGGTTCGGCATCAACGACCGTAAGAAGCCCTACGGCGGTGCGCTCAACTGGTATCTGCTGTTGACAGATGGCACACGCACGGATGGTTACGGTGTAAAGGTGCAGCCGAATGCATTCGCGAGCTGGCGCGTGTCGGGAAATCAGCTGGAACTTCTTCTTGATGTACGGGCGGGTGCGCGTCCGGTGAAGCTTGGATCGCGCACGCTCGCGGCCGTCCAGCTCGTTTCACGGAAGGGCACGGGGAATGAAAATGCCTTCGCGGCGGCGCGTGCGTTCTGCCGCGCGATGTGTCCGAAACCGAACCTCGCGAAGGAGCCGATCTTCGGCTACAACGACTGGTACTGCGCCTATGGACGCAACTCGGCGACGAACTTCCTCGAAGACGTGCGCCATTTTGTGAAGGCGTTCGACAAGGTCGGTCCGTGTGCGAATCGTCCGTATGCGGTGATCGACGACGGCTGGCAGGTGTGCGAGTACCGCGGCTGGAAGCCCGGAGTGGACGGACAGTGGCTGCGCCACAACGAGCAGTGGGGGATGCCGATGGACCAGGTGGCGGTCGAACTCAAGAAAATGGGTGCGCGGGCCGGGTTGTGGTATCGTCCGCTCAACCACTGGTCGACCATGCCGGAAGCGTGGCAGCTCAAGAGCCGTCCGATGGAAAAGGGCTTTTCGATCGACCCGACGGCTCCCGGCCTGGCGGAGGCGATCGAGAGCGACCTTCGTCGTTTCCGCACATGGGGCTTTGGCCTGGTGAAGATCGACTTCCTGACGATCGACTGGGGCGGGCGTTCAAGTGGCGATCAGGTCCTCACCGATGCGCGCGCGCAGTGGTGTGACCAGAGCCGCACCTCGGCGGAAGTGATTCTCGGCCTCTATCGTCGGATGCGGACTGCGGCGGGCGAGATGATCATCATCGGCTGCAACGCGATCGACCATTTTGCGGCGGGCCTTTTCGAACTTCAGCGCACGGGCCAGGATGTGTGCGGTTTCGGCTGGAACATGACGCGCTTCGACGGCGTCAACACGCTCGGCCTTCGGGCGCACCACAACGGCATCTTCTATCAGGGCGATCCCGACTGCGTGTGCCTTGCCGGTACGGGGTACATTCCCTGGGGACTCAACCGCCAGTGGCTCGATGCCGTGGCGCAAAGCGGTACGGCGCTCTTCGTGAGCTGGCCGCGCGCGCTCGCGCCGACGGGGAGTCCGGCGCTCGAGGCGATTGCAAAGGCCTGGCACACCGCCGCGCGCGCGACCGAAACGGCCGAACCGCTCGACTGGGAAAAGGGCTTTTGGCCGCGCCATTGGCGGCTTGCGAACGGCACGCAGCTCGACTACGACTGGCGCCTTCTCGAAGAGGCGGAAGTCGTGTGCGGTACGACGCCGTTTGCACCGCGCGAAGATCGTCGCACGCAGCGCCTGACGGCAGGCGAGTGGACGGCGGAGGTGGATTGGACGGGCGAGATCCGCCTCGCGCGCGCCGGACAGGCGCAGGGCACGGTAAAGCCGGTTGTCGTCGTGCGCGGCAAGACGCGGACGACGCCGATGGTGTGGGAGTTCCTGCGCGACGGCGAGACGGTCGTCTGCCGCAACGACTATGAAGGCGGCTTCAAGTTGATCTCCACGATTTCGCTCGCGGCGAACGGCGAAGTGAAAGTGCGCCAGAACTGCGCGCTCTGCGTCGGCTGGGGCAATGTCTCGGCCCGTGTCGGCGTGGCGGGTGCAACCACGAAGTCCCAGAACGTGAAGGTCGCCCGCTTCGAACGTCCGCAACTCGACTGGACCCTGACGCCCGCCGATTTCGCGGCAAAATAAGTCGCAAATTTGCCTAGGCAAACTTTGCTAAGGTGAGAATGAAATGATGAAAAATCAACGATTGATTAATGGTAAGTGGCCTGTTGCCTGCGGTTGATCGGGGCGGCGGAGAAGGTGGCGAAACTGCGGCAGATGAAGGCGTCGCTCTTGGAATGGATGTTCGTGTCGTCGGAATCAGGGAACGACGATGTTCAGCGTTGGAAAGAGTACACGGAAATCCTTGGCGTTGCGGGTGATGAGCCCGTCGTTCGCCTGGGCGAGTGCGCCGATCAGCACATCGGCGATGGGGCGGCGCGGTGACTTGCCTTCGCGCTTCTTCTGGATGTGGCGATACCAGGCCGC
>JAKSOY010000304.1 GCA_024405255.1 Kiritimatiellia bacterium | reverse complement strand
CCTACGGCAAGTTCAACGACGGACAGATGTCGGACTACATCCCGACCGACGCCGATCTCGCCGCCGGACTCGCCACGCTGCCGACGGTCTGACTGCCGATCCTTCCACCTGCCGAAAACAACGATTCTCAAGTATTGCAATACCTGAGAATCGTCTTGTTGCCGAATCCGGCGCGATTTACAGTCCCGGGCGTCCAGGCCAGGTCGGACCGCGGGCTGCGGCATAGCCACCGCGTGCGCCCGCCGAGCCGTTTGCGCGCGTCCTCGTGCAGCAGCACCCGCACATGGACCAGACGATCGTCGCGACCAGCGCGACGAGCACGATTCTCCTGACAATGTTGTTCATGATGCGCCTCCTTCTTTTCACGACAGAAGCCAACCTTCCGTCGCGCGCACATCATACAACTTTCGCCACTCCCAGTCAGTTGTAGAAACAACAAACCAAGAACTTCACCTCGTCCGCTGCATCCCGTCCGGCAATTGTGTGGAATCTCCGGTCTAGGGGCTTGCGCTTGCGGAACCGCAAGAATTAGGACAGCTCCTTCAGCAATGCCGTGCAACCGGCGAGGATGTCGTCCCAAGTCGCATCGAAGTTACCAGTGTACCACGGATCGGCCACGTCCCGGTTGATGTTTGCAAACTCGAGCATGCGCTTGATCTTGCCGCGGTCTTCAGGATACACGAGCCGCTTCAGGTCGGCGATGTTGTAGGAATCCATCCCAATCAGAAGGTCATATTCCCGCGCCTTGGCGGCAGTCAGGAGCCACGCCGCGCGCGGTGTGAACGGCACCTTCATCTCGGCGAGCTTCTGACGCGTCCCGTAGTGGATGTCGTTGCCGATCTCGTCAGTATGCATCGCCGCCGACTCGACGACGACATCATTCCTCCCCGCCTTCGCGAGGAGGTCCTTCATCACGAACTCCGCCATCGGACTGCGGCAGATGTTCCCGTGGCAAACGAAGAGAATCTTCATCGAGTTCCGTCCTTGTTACCCTCAATGACCTCCGCCTTGTGCTTGCGGAAAATCCAGCCGAAGACCTCAAGCCCGATCAGCGAAATGACCGTCGTCGCAACGCCGATCGCGTACATGCCGGAAGCAACCGCCATGCCGATGCCCGCCGCCACCCAGATGCCAGCGGCCGTCGTGAGCCCGTGGACGGCCTTGCGGTTCACCATGATCGCGCCCGCGCCGATGAAGCCGATGCCGCTCACGATCTGCGCGGCGACGCGTCCGGGGTCGCCCTGTCCGTCAAACCCATAGCGCGAGACGATCATCATCAGCGCCGCCCCGACCGCCACCAAGAGATGCGTCCGCGTCCCGGCGATCTTCGCCCGGAACTCGCGCTCCGCGCCAATGATTCCTCCGAGCAGTCCCGCAATCACAATGCGCGTGATCAACACATGTGCGTCTGGCATACCTTACCTCCTTACATTCGTAAATTATACCAAACCTCGGAACGCACGTTAGGCAAAACATCGTAATCGATCAGATGTCCACCTCGACCTTGACCTCGGGCTGACGCGGCGCATTGCACGGTGACGGCGACAAACACGGCAGGGAGCGTCGATAACGGTAGCTGACCGTCAGCTGCAAAATGATCTGCGACTTTTCCGAAACATCTTTCGCATTCGCCAGTTTCCCTTGCAGGTACTGCTTCATCGCACGATTCCACTCGATCCAAGCCGATACGTCTTCCTGTCGCGCTCCCACCCTCATGCCCGCATTATACTTGCAAAGTGCCGCGCAGAATGCCGCCGTCAGGCACCTCTCGTCATCAGGCTTCCACCCGCGCATGCTGTCGACCAGACGCATCGCCTCGTCCGAAAACTCCCCGTCGGCCAGCATCAGCGCGCGGCACTTATAGGCCACCTCCTCGCCCTGCGCGTCATACGCCTTCCACCACGCCATCAGCGCCGGCCACATCTCGTCCGCCAGCTTCACAAGGTCTCCGCTGGAACGCACGCAGCTCTTCCGCGTCGCCCACAGAGCCAATCGGCAAGCCTCGGTTCGCAACAACTGGCCCTTCGGATCGGCGGCTTTCGCCGTCTTCATCCTCCGGAACAAGCCAACCGTTGAGTCATAGGCGTTCGGATTGCGTGTCATGTCATAAACCGTGGACAGCGCATACGCCGCCACCGAAACATCAGGCTCGGACACAGTCTCAGCCGCGTCGATCAGGAACTCGACGCCCTTTTGAACAGTCTCGCCAAACTCTCTCGAACCGCCCGGCGTCTCCCCGTGTGACAGGAACGTCAGCACGGTCCATGCCGTATCCGCGACCTTGTTCGTGCCCCAGCTGCCGTCGTCGGCCTGAGCCTGCTTCAGCTCTCGCAACGCCTTCACGACTGCGCCCTCCGTCGGCGCATCGCCGTAACACCCGTCAACATGCCCGTATTTGATCTTCTGCGGCGGACTGGCTTTTACTCTAGTCATCAACTCCGCCGTCTCGGCGAGTCGGACGAACTCCGCGCGAAGCCCCTCTCGGTCGGTCCCCTTCGCATTGCGAGCGCGTTCGATCAAGTTCGTGTAGGACGCCGAACCCTTGAACGTCGAGTCTTTGAGCAACAGCGCGAACTCGGCGACGGCGGACGCAAACCTGAAGTCTTCGCTCGGCTCCTTGCGCCTAAGTTCCTCCGCGGCATGCGCCTTTTCCATGAGGACGCTCGTCTCGTCCTGCGGCAGCTTGTAACGTGTCTTCACCGTGAACAGCTCGCTCTTGCCCACGACTTCGCCAGGAACGATCTCATAAAAAGCCGTCATCGTGTGTCCCGCACCGATCTCGCCCGCGTCCTTCTTGTCGTCGTTGAACTCGTGCGCCTTCAGCATGCGGTTCTCGTAGCCGAGGAGCCGATAGCCCGCGACTTCTGACGGATTGAACTCGATCTGTACCTTCACGTCCTTCGCGACCGTCATCAGCGTTCCGCCGAACTCGTTCATCATCACCTTCTTCGCCTCCAGAATCGAATCAAGGTAGGCATAGTTGCCGTTTCCCGCGTTCGCCAGCTTCTTCATGCCCGCATCCTGATAATTGCCGCGCCCGACGCCCAGCACCGTGAGGAAAATGCCGCTGTCGCGCTTCGTTGCAATGTACTTCTCCAGTTCCTCCGGCGTGGACATGCCGATGTTGAAGTCCCCGTCCGTGACGAGGATGACGCGGTTGTTCGCCTTCTCGTCGAAATGCTTCTGCGCTTCCTTGTAGGCGAGTTCCAGTCCCTCGCCGCCCGCCGTGCCGCCGCCCGCACGCAGCGCGTCGATCATTTCGCAAATCGCCGACTTCTCGCGTCCCGAGACGGACGGCAAGTTCACCGCCGTCACGTTCGAATAGACGACGATCGCGACATGGTCTTCGTCCCGGAGCTTGCCGACAAGCATCTTGAGCGCCTTCTTCACCAGCTCGATGCGGTTCTCGCCCGCCATCGATCCCGACGTGTCCACCAGAAACGTAAGATTGCACGGAGGCAGTTTCGCCTCGTCGATTGTCTTCGCCTGCACGCCGACCCGCAACAGCCGGTGCTTCGCGTTCCACGGACACGCAGCCAGCTCGCAGTCAACTGCAATCGGTTCGCCGCCCGTCGGCTGCGGATAGTCGTACTTGAAATAGTTGACGAACTCCTCGATCCGTACGCACTCCTTCGGCGGCAGCCGCTTCTCGTCGGCAATCGAACTCCGCATCAGCCCATAGCTCGTCGTGTCGACATCCAGTCCGAATGTCGACAACGGCTCGCTCCGCGTATTCTGAAACTCGTTCTCCTGCGCAATCGCATAGCGCCCACCCGTCCGCGGCGGGGAACACACGACGATCGGATCACAGCACACAGTGCCCGGTGTGCGGCTGCCGCACATCAACCTCATCGTCACCGCGCTCCTAACCAGAGCAAGCGATTCCTGCCCGCCCGTCATGCCCACCGCCGAACATTGGACCTCTTTCGGCACGACGGGATCGCTCTCGACCAAGATCTCGACTTGCGGTTCGCACTCCTCCGATTCGGCCCCTTCCGCACCATCAAGCTCTTCATCGGACGCCCGCGCCGTCTCTTGCATGATCTCCGCTTCTCGCCGGTCTCGCAGCACCTCCTCGTACCAGAGTCCGCCGACGCCGCAGCAGATCACCAGCAGCACGACAACGATGCCCACAGCCCATTTTCTGAAGACGCGTTTCTTTTCGATAAGAGTCACCTTCTTTCACCTCCTATCTGACAAAGGAACTGTCCCGCCCGGTTTTCCACCGCTTTCTTATTCCGCCCGCTGCATCCCGTCCGGCAACGGACGGTTCGCGATCTCCAGGAGCTTGTCGAGCTTGGACTCGATGCGGTCGAGCTTCCGGTCGAGCTTCTGATAGCGGTCGTCGACGACGGACTGCACCTTCGCCGACTCCGCCGTCACCGCGTCGTAGATGTCCTCGTGCGTGACACCTGCGAACTTCAGGTACCAAATCGCCGCTCCCGCCACAACCAGCAGCAAAACCAAGATGACTATCAGCTTTTTCATATCAATATTGTATCATTTTAACGGCCCTCGCAGAGGAACGGCGCCATGTAGAGCGGCAAATGCACAATGCCGTTTTTCCGCA
>JAKSOY010000303.1 GCA_024405255.1 Kiritimatiellia bacterium | reverse complement strand
CGCAGTTCCGTGGCGGTTTCCGTGGCTGCCCGCGTCAGGGCTGGAAGTGCCATCGTGGCTTCCAGGGGCGTCCTCCGTTCAAGGGTTGCCCTCAGTTCAAGAAGTGTGGCCGTCCGCAGGGTTGCCCGCAGTTCAAGAAGGGCGATCGTCCGCAGGGTCGCCCGCAGTTCAAGAAGGGTGATCGTCCGCAGGGCCGCCCGCAGTTTAAGAAGGGCGATCGTCCGCAGGAAAAGCGCCCGATGAAGAAGGATGCGCGTAAGCACGCGTAAGGAACTCGACCAGATTCGTCTGGAATCCGCGGCTGTTTGTTCGGCCGCGGATTTTCGTTCTTGGGGATTGACACAGGGTGATTTTAGATAGGTGAGGTTGTGCCAATGTTCACAGGCGTAACCATCCCCGGTTGACAAATGCGCCAAAATATGATTGAAGTTACCCCATATTTTTGAGGGTGTAAATTCAAATCCCCCAATAAATAAAGGGGGAAACGCACCTCAAGGTTTCGCTGTAGGTGGAAAACCTCTTTTGCGCTTTCGCGCTTCGCGCTTCGTGGAACTCCGACTGGCATGCTTCCGCCACCTCTCCGCCGAATGTACTGCGCTTCGCGGCCGGACATTCGACCTCGGCCCTCCCCGGCGTGATGCTGGCGGCGTTTCCATTTCCATTTCCGGGGCGAAAAAAGGCGGTCCCTTCCGCGCCGGATGTTGTATAATATACAATCTGCAAAAAAAACTGGCAACGGAAAGGAACCGCGCATGTATGATAGCAAAATCGCCCACCAAACGCGAGAACAACTTGAAGAATTTCTGGGGATATTTTCTCCCCACTTTTCTGTCCCCCTGCTGAAGTTCATCGGACAGATGCTGTTCGGCATACAGGCGGCGAAGTCGGTGCTACTCACGAGGATCGGCCACGAGCTGCGTGAGAAGACATCCCCCAAAAAGACGGAGGAGCGGCTGTGCCGGAACCTGGGGACGGCGACTCTCGGCGACAGGGTTCACAAGGCGGTCGTGAAGGAGGCTGCCCGGCTCGTCCACCGGCGGACGCTGATCATCGTCGATCCCTCCGACATCCAGAAGCCGTACGCGAAGAAGATGGACTACCTCGCGCGGACTTGGGACGGCAGCCGCGGCGAGAAGGGAGAGGGGCTTGGATACTGGGGGTGCATGGCGATCGCCTGCGAGAACGGCGGAAGGCGCGTGGTGCCGCTCCAGTTCCGCGTGTGGTCGGCGGCGGATCCCGTCTACAAGGGCGAGATAGAAAAAGTCGTTGATTCCATACGCGAGGAGACGAGGAGACGCGGAGTCTACATCTACGACCGGGGCGGCGACCGCACCGAGTTCTTCCACTATTTCCTCAAGCACGGCCTGGACTTCGTCGTCCGCCTCGTCAAGACGCGCAGGCTCGTCTGGCGCAAGTACGCGATGGCCGCGGAGGAGGTGGCGAAGATGTGCCGCACGCCCTACGAGGCATGGGTCGAGTTCAATGCGCACGGCGACGACGAGCCGACGAAGATTTCCTTCGGCGTCGTCGGCGTGAAGCTGCCAGAGGACGAGGAACGCCCAGAGGCGAGCGGGGCCGAATTGCGGCTCGTGGTCGTGCGTGGGTTCGGGAAGACGCCGATGATGCTCCTGACCACGCTCGCGCTCGAGGACACGCGCGATGCCGTGTGGGAGGTCGTGCAGGGTTATCTCACGCGCTGGCGCGTCGAGGAGACGATACGCTTCGTGAAGCAGTCGTACAGTGTCGAAGATGTGCGCAACCTGATGTTCGCGCGCGTTCGCAACATCGCCGCGCTCGTGCTGGCGGTGGCGTTCTTCGTGGCCGTCCGCCTTGGCCTGTACGAGAAGCGGGCCGTCCTGCGCCAGCACATCACGAACGTCGCGCGGCGCATCTTCGGCACCCCCGAATTCCACTACTACGCCCTGGCCGATGGTGTTCGCGATCTGTTCATGCGGCATGCCCGCTGGAACCCCGCCATTTCGAAGAAGAAGGAGAAGCCCAGTCCGCAGATGGAGTTCGACTTCGACTATTCAAGCGCATGAGCCGCAGAAAACGGTTGACAAGACGCCCCACAAGGCTGTTTTTCCCGCTCTCGGCTGGTTGTTGTGCGCCCGGCCACCGTGCGCGGCGGGTGCGCATTGTCCGCCCGGCAAGGCCACGGCAAAAAGCGGAAAGGCCATAATTGCAAAAATGCGGCAGGGGGAGGGGTAAAATTTTGTTATAATTATTGGATTTTGTAATGGACATCGATACGCGGATTTGGTAAACTACGCGCCAGAAGGATCCCTAGAAAAAATGGGGTAATTCCAACGTCTCTAGACCTTGATTTGGTTGACCGCGGGCATTGCGTGGCAAAGCCACCGGGACGCTCAGCCAAGGAGGGCTTTGCAGCTGCCTCAACATGCTCTGAACAGAACAGGAACAAATTTAAATGGAACTTGCGGAACTGATGGCGGAATTCGCCGAGAAATTCGGCATCGATGGTTTGGCGGCCGACGCCGAGGGCGTCTACCGTTTGGATGCGGACGGCATGGATTTCGCCATCGCGGATGGCGAAGACGGTCTGCACCTTGTGATTTGGGCCGATTTAGGAGAGATGCCGCCCGAGGGGCGGGAACGGCTGCTCGACGTTCTCATGCAGGCGATGTACATGGGGCAGCAGACTTCCGGCGCATGCTTTTCAATCCACGACGGAACCGTCTATTTGCATCAATTCGAGACGCTGGCCGACATGGACCTCGAGCGCTTCAAGGTGTTTTTGGAGAAATTCATCAACACGTATTCGACTTGGCGCGCGGCCATCGCCGATTTCAATTCCGTTTTGCCCGACATCGTCCAGCACGTGCAGGAACAGGCGATAGAGGCCCGCTCGCTTGCGGAGGCGGGAGTCATCCGGGTGTGAACGTTTTTTTGTAACCTTTTCCGGTTTCGCGCGTATTCGGCATAGAAAATCTGAAATCATCGGAGGTTATGTCATGGGCAACGTCAACAACGACGCATACAGAAGTCTCATCAGTTCGTTCGGCGCATTCGTCGAAAACAAGTCCGTCAAGGAAAGCACGATCGCGAAAATCGATCAGTTAACCTTGGAGGGCGTCAAGACGCTGAAGGCGGGGACGGGGGATTTCAAAGGCAATCTTCTGCGCGACGCTGCGCAGATTGCTGGCAACAATATGGTTCGTGCCGAGTTCAAGAAAGCGGTGGCGAACGTCTTCGGCGGCGAAGACAAGATTCCGCAGTCGGTCAAGACGGCGATGAAGTGGGACGATTTCGACGGAAAAGGCCGTCCGCTGACGGCGCGGCGCATCAGCGCGACGTTGGCTCAAATCAAAGTGGAAGTGAAGTACGACGAGATACGAAACGTGATGAACGCGCAGGATTGGTTCGCGGACGCGAAGATTTCTCCGGAAGTAAAGGCGTCGTTAGGTTCTTACGTGAAGCAGTTGGCCGCCGAAATGAACCAGGCGATGGAAGAACTTCTCTTGCCCGACGTTAAAAAGGGCAAGGCGCCGAGCGTGGCGAAAATGAAGGCCTTTTTGCGCAGATTCCAAAATGAGTCGGAAGCGGCAAGCACGATTTTGGACAATATAAAAAATGCCGAAGAAAACATCGGGAAGGATTCGACGCGCATCGACCCGAAGTCGAGGGAACGCGCCATTGGCGTGAGTATCGCGAAGCCCCTTGCGCGAAGCGGCGCATTTGCCTTGGCTTTGACGAAAAACAGTGATTTGGCGAAATTTTTCTTCAGCACGAGCAAGTCGTCCAACAAGGCCGTTCAGAATTTCAACCAGGCGGTTGATGAGCTTGATGAGGAATACAAGGGCAACGAACTTGCGGATAACGGGGGAAAGGCGAATACCGAGGAGAGGGACGCCTTCATGGCCAACATCATGCCGCTGCGGCGAATGGTGGATCCCGCGCGGGGGTATTACATCGTGGGAATGTCCACTGAGGATGCCATTGCGGAGTTGATGCGGTTGAGCGCGGATGATTCGCAGAAGGCGTCGTTGCGCGAAGGAAAAGTCCTCATACGCGATGCCGTTTTGGCTCTTAAATTTTCACCCGGTCCCAAGGCGAAAGCCATATTGACAGGATTTTTCAAACAGGTCGGAAAACAGATCCTCGACGATACCATTCGCAATAAGAACGGGCACGGGGTGGATCCGTTCTACGAGGTGATCGACGACAACATGAAAGCCTTGTTGCGAACCTGCAAGGCGAACCGCGAAGCGAACGAAGCGAGCGGGACGCACGACCTTCAGCCCGAATTGTTGATGGAGTCCAAGGAGTTGGATGAGGAACTCTTGCAGAAAATCCTTGAGATCCGTAATAAGAGTTGAATGACGGCAAGTGTTGCGTCGCCGCTCTGGCAGGCGACCGCCATGCAGTCGTGATAGCCGTGCACGAGGACGTCCCGCCCCTCCTCCTTCCGCAAGGATCGCCCTGTCGATTTCGGCGCCGACGTCCTCGTTCGCGACAGTGCGGCTCGGCCGCTTTCCGACGGCGTGCCTCATGGCGGAGTCGTCGTTGACCGCGCGCATGACCGACGAGAGCTGCGTGTCGCCGGAGGCCTGTATTCCGTAGAGCATGTCGGCCAGG
>JAKSOY010000302.1 GCA_024405255.1 Kiritimatiellia bacterium | reverse complement strand
ATTGGTTTGATATAATGTCAAGGCTTGGTTTTATGATGAACGTTCCTGAATTGTAAACGAAACAAGAGGCATTATGAAAAGAAGAGAATTCTTGAAGGCTGCGCTGGCGGCGGGCGTGTTCCCGTCCATCGTGCCGGCCCGTGTGCTGGGTGCGGATGCGCCAAGCAATAAGCTTCAGATCGCGCTGATTGGCTGCGGCCGTGTGGCGTCTACGATGGACCTGCAGGGGCTTGCCGCGAACCACGACATTGCGATGCTGACGACGCTGTGCGATGTCGATGCTGAACGTTTGCCCTTTTTCAAGCAGCTGGCGGCGAATCAGTACGGCTACTACAAGAAGAATGTCGACCACGTGAAACTCGAGATGGACTACCGCAAGGTGCTGGACGATCCGGGCGTCGACGGTGTGATGGTCTGCACGCAGGACCACTGGCATGCGCGCATGGTGGTCGAGGCCTGCCTGAAGGGCAAGGATGTCTATGTGCAGAAGCCGATGGCGTTCTCCGTGGCGGAAAGCGAAGCGATCGTCGAGGCGGTTCGTCGCACGAAGCGCGTGTTCCACATCGGTACGCAGCAGCGGACGGACAAGGGAATCGGACTTGGTTTCCGTCGGGGTGTGGAGTACGTGCTGAGCGGTCGTCTCGGCAAGCTGGACCACATCGAGGTCGGCATCGTCGACAACTCGCCGAAGTTCGAGGATCCGTTCCCCGTGAACGAGCGCATGCCTGATCCGCGTGATTTTAATTTCGATCTGTGGTTGGGTCCGGCGCGTGACGATGTCTCCTATTCGCAGCTGCGCACGCATTGGCGCATTCGCGAGCCGAACGGTTCGCTGCCGCTCGTCGGCCGCCATGGCCGCTATATGAACAACGGCTGGCTGCAGATTCAGGACTACTGCATGGGCAACATCTGCGGTTGGGGATCGCACCACGTCGACATCGCGCAGTGGGCGATGCAGAATGCGGCACCGATTTCGGTCAAGTGCGAACATGTGGAATTCCTCAAGGGACGTCTCTTCAACGTACACGACAACTGCATCATCTCCTACAAGTACGCGAACGGCGTGGAGATGCGGTTGGGTACGCCGCGCTACAGCGGTTTCCCGTGCGGGTGCAAGTTCTACGGCGCCAACGGCGACTGGATCTGGACAAGCCGCGGCACGACGGGACGTCCTGTCGAGAAGCGCGTCGATACGGCGTATAAGCCGAAAGCGGCATTTTGGCGTCCGTGCGAGTCGAACAAGAAGGAGCTCATCGAGGGCGAGCCGACGACGCAGGTTAAGCGCGTGACGACGAACCATCATCGTCCGTGGTTCGAGGCGATGCGTACGCGTACGGATACGCACATCACGGTCGAAGAGGCGAATGTCTCCACGATCTCGTGCATCCTCGGCTACATCGCGATGAACGAAGCGGGCCGTACGATCGGCTGGGATCCCGTGAAGCGCTGCTTCACGAATCCGGACGATCAGAAGAGGTTGTACACGCGTTTCGCGCGGCCGCAGTTCTCGGCCATTGAAGCACTCAAGGAAATTCGGAAGAGAGGTTGAAAATGAAGAAGATTCTTTTGATGTCGGTGATGTTCGGGGTGGGTCTTGCTGTCTCGGCAGATATCCAGCGAGACAATACCATCCCGCGCGCGTTTGCGCAGGAAGTCGAGAACTTCCTGGCGACGCATCCAGTTGAGGGAATTGCCAACTATGGCGATTTCTGCCGTGTCGTGGTTGAGACGCCCGTGACGGGTACGGTCGATACAACGGTGCAGGCGTGCCACAAGGCGCGCAAGGTCCGTTTCTGGGGTGCGCTGGAACATCTCGCGCTGATGAAGAGCTGGGGCCTCGATGCGGAGGAGTTCGATCCCGATGCCGCGGCGGCCGGCAACTATCCGGATGTCATCTTTTGCCACCTCCAGCCCGGCTACGCGAAAGGCGACACGGAACAGTTCCTTGACGCGGCGCGTCATGGTACGCACGTGGTGGTGCTGCAATGTACGGACCAGTGGAGCGAGGTCTTTGCGAAACGCCTCGGCCATACCTACAGCGGCGTGCTCACGGCGCCGGCGGCGACGCGGGGCGGCGTGTTCTTTGCGCCGTGCGCGAAGCTTTTCGCGGGTTTCCCGAAGGGACGTCTTGACGCGCCGTTGTTCGACTGCTTTGGCGGATCGCGTCATGGCATGTATCTGACGGGGGAACGCTGCCTCCTCGGTGTCGCGGATACGGACAAGTGCCGTGTCGCGTCGTCCATCGCACAGTATGCCTACGGAAAGGGCGCCATCACGCTGGTCGGTCCGTGCGTGAACCAGGCTAATTTGCAGAAGACGGCGACGGCTCCCTACAAGCGTCTCCTGCTCAACCTCATTGACCTGCTGCCCCCGGTGATGGCGGAGAAGCCGTTTGACGTGCTGCTGTACACGCGCTGGAAATGGCATGCCGATCCGAAGACGGGCGCCGTGGCGCCGAAGGGTTCGTACCATCATTTCTCGACCGAGGCTGCCGGCGGCGGATTGGCGAAGTACTTCACCGAGAAGGGGCTTTCGGTGAAGGTGACGGACGATCCGGAAGTCTTCCGTTCGCCGCTTTTTGCGCGGTGCCGTTGCACGGTGTTCGCCTGCGCGAACGAAGAGCAGTTCGAGACTCAGACGCAGCGCGAGGCGTTCTATGCCTGGGCGAAGGCGGGTGGCGGCTCGGTGGTGATCCATTCGGCGAGCAACTGCGAAATCGGCCGCGCCGACTGGCGCGAATTCCTCGGCGCGACGTTCTGCTTCCACTATCCGAGGCAGTTCCCGGTGCCGTTCACGGAATTCGACCGTACGCATCCGGCGTTCAAGGAATTCCCGGAAGGCTATGTGTGGCCGGCGGACGAAATCTATGTGAACGAACTCGTGCCGGGTGCCGTGAAGCCGCTTCTCTTCCTGCGTGCGGACCAGATGCCGGCCGAACAGCAGGCCTGGTTGAAGTCCAAAGGCCGTACGGCTGAAAACGGCCGTCACGTGCTGGCGTGGTCGAAGGACTATGGCAAGGGACGCGTCTTCTACTCGGCGCTTGGACATCACGCCGCTGCGTTCCAGCGTCCTGAGTTTCTGCAGCATCTCTACCTCGCGGCGAAGTGGACGATGAGGGACGGCGAGTAACTCTGTGAATGAACGGTTCACGGAGGAAGGCTCGAAAAGCCGGGTAATGGCAAGGTCGCTCAAAGTCGTTCTGCTGGCAGGCGAAGAGTCCGGCGTTCTGTACGCTCGACGCCTGCAGCAGGAATTGTGCAGGGCCGCTGGATGCGAGGTCGAATTCCGCGGCTATGACACAGAAGGCTTCAAGACGGGCGACCTTGCCGTGATGGGATTCTGGCCCGTACTGAAACGGTTGGGCTACTTTCTGGGCGTTGCGAAAACGATGAAGCGCGTGATCGCCACGTGGCGGCCTGACGTGGTGGTGACAATCGACTATCCCGGACTCAACCTCAAACTTGCGGCCTACGCGAAGAACTTGGGAATCCCGGCGGTGCATGTCGTGTGCCCGCAGGTGTGGGCCTGGCATCAGAACCGTATTCCGAAGATTGCCGCCGCTCTCACAAAGCTGTTGTGCTTCTTTCCGTTCGAACCGAAGCTGTTTGCCCAGACGGGACTTGACGCGAAATTCATCGGGCATCCACTCGTGGATGTCTTCGCGTCGGAGGGGACCGTGGGGGCGGATGCGGCTGAAACCGCCCGTCCCGAAAAGGTACTGGCGCTGTTGCCGGGGTCTCGGTTGGGCGAGATCAATCGTCACTTGCCGCGGCTCGTGGAGGCGCTTGACATCCTTGCGGCAAAGACTGATGTGTCGAACATGGAAGTTCGCGTGCCGGCGGCGAACGACAAGGCGGCTGTTGAAATTCGCCGTATATTGAGGACGTTTGGATTCTCGTCCGATTCGTCCGATCCGTCGGTCCTTCGCTCGGCGAAATTTACGCTCCATCTGCAACAGGGGCGGGCACGAGAGCTGCTTCGTTCGGCGACGGTTGCCGTTGTGGCGAGCGGCACGGCCACACTCGAAGCGGCGCTGGCACAATGCCCGACGGTCCTTGTGTATGCGGTGTCGCCGCTGCTCGCGTGGTTTGCACGACGCGTGATAACGGGTGTTCATTACATTGGCCTGGCGAATGTCATTTGGGAGAAAAGCGGCGGTACGGGCGAAGCACCGATGCCGGAACTCCTGCAGGAGGCGTTCACGCCCGAAGCCGTGGCTTCGCGTCTGGTCCGTTGGTTGACGGACGACGCGGCTCGCCAGACGGCACGCCAGCGTCTTGAAGAGGCGATGGCGCTTCTGAAGTCCGACGGCAATGCGCTAGGCCTTGCCGCCCGTGAGATCCTTTCGACGGTTCCTCGCACAGATTGACGAAAGTCAAGTGTGCCTTCCCGGCCCCCCCCCCTAGTAATAGCGCCCTGTTCAGGGCGTCTGCCCAGCCCCCTATCCCCCATACTCCTGCCCCAGGGGCCTGTCCCCATGTTCCAGCCCCGGGGCTTGTCCCCACGTCCCACCCCGGGGTCTGTCCCCCCGTCCCACCCCGGGGCCTGTCCCCATTGCCATCCGCCGATCCGCCAGACCATGGTTCGGGACCGGTCCCACGCCGAAGTCTCGCTGGACAGAAAGGGGTCTGTCCCCATTGCCATCCGCCGATCCGCCAGACTATGGTTCGGGACCGGTCCCACGC
>JAKSOY010000301.1 GCA_024405255.1 Kiritimatiellia bacterium | reverse complement strand
TCAACCACCTCCGCGACCTTACGATGAAATTCCCGGACTACGCGACGCTCCTCGGTTACACGCCCGAGGAGATCGCGAAGATCCCTCCCGAATGGCGCATTCGTACCAAAGCGGACGTGAAGAGAACGCGCCGGCATGGAGCCCATCACTGACGACGATGTTGCGCAAGGTTGGCGCTTCATCTTGTCCTTCGCCTGAGACCGGCAAAGGTCAGCGCCCCGATGTTTGGAAACTCAAGTCGGTCGACGCGCGCGGGCCGATTACTTGATTATCAAATTTCAAGTGATTCGTATTCTGAATTTATGCTATAATACGAATCATGAATACGCAAATCAATCGTCGTTCCTTTTTGTTGGCCGCTGGCGCATGCGCCGGTGCGAGTCTGTTTGGCGCGGGCAACGCGCCGTCTCGTCGCTTGACGTTCGGTCCGAACGACAAGCTTCGCCATGCCTGTATTGGCGTGGGTGGCATGGGATTCCATGATTTCGGGCAGTTCCGTTCGCATCCGAAAGTCGAGATCTGCGCGGTGTGCGACGTGGACGAAAACAATCTCAACCGCGCGGCGGCGATGGTGCCGACGGCGCGCAAGTACCGCGACTGGCGCGAGCTCCTGGAGAAGGAGGACATCGATTCGATCAACATCGCCGTGCCGGACCACCAGCATGCGATCATTGCGATGACGGCGATGGCGAAGGGCAAGCACGTGTATTGCCAGAAGCCGCTTTGCCACGACGTGGCCGAGTGCCGTGACGTGGAGCTGGCGGCGGCGAAGTTCAACGTGATGACGCAGCTGGGCACGCAGCATGCGGCGGGCGGCGGCGACCGTTTGACGGTGGAGTACCTTCGCGCCGGTGCGATCGGCACCATTCAGCGCGTCTATCTGTGCTCGAACCGTACGGGTGCGCAGTTCTACCGCCTGCTGGGTCCGCGTCCGGCTGCCGGAACGCCCCCGCCGGCGACGCTCGCGTGGAACCTCTGGCTGGGAACGGCGCCGGAGCGTCCGTTCGCGCCGGGCATCTACCACACGATGAAGTGGCGGTCGTGGCTTGACTTCGGCACGGGCTGGAGCGGCGACATCGGCTGCCACATCTTCGATGCCGTGTGGAAAGGCATGAACCTCGGGTCGACGGCGCCGAAGACGGTGTATGCGCAGGTGCAGGAGAGCTGGAAGAACTCGCCCGTGCGTCGGGCCGACGTGTGGCCGCAGTCGAACCACATCACGTGGGAGTTCGACGGCGTGCCGGCGACCGGCGGCAAGCCCTTTACGATGGAATGGTTCGACGGCGAGTTCTATCCGCCGGAAGAGGCGCAGGCCATTGCGCGCGCGTGCGGCTACCGCACGGTGCCGGAAGAGGCGTGCGTCGTGGTGGGTACGGACGGTGCGCTCGTGATGCAGCACACGAAGATGCCCGTGCTGATCACGAAGGGCAACGTGGTGCGCAAGCATCGCAAGATGCCGTATGAGAACCACTACCACAATTTCGCGAACGCGTGCATGAGCGGCATTCCCTGCGCATCCACGTTCCAGAAGGCGGGTCCGATGGCGGAAGCCATCATCCTCGGCACGGTGGCGATTCGCTGTCCCGCCGAGAAGCTCGTCTGGGACGCGGCTTCGCTGACCGTGAAGAACAACACGACGGCGCAGAAGCTGCTGCGTCGCACGTATCGTACGGGATGGTAAGTCATTGGGCTTAGACGTCCCCGTTCGCAATTCAACTTCAGTAGACAAGACCAATATGCAAATCACAGAGATTCTGGCGCGCAACGCCCGCGAGTGGCCGAATGATATCGCGCTCGTCGAAATCAATCCGCAGGAACTTGAGAACCGCCATGCGACCTGGCGCGAGTACGCGCTCATCGAGCCGAGTGCGCGCGAGGCGTTTCGCAGCGAGATCACCTGGGCGCAGTTCGAGGAGAAGGCGAACCGCTTTGCGAACCTGCTTCTCAGCCGCGGCTTCAAAAAGGGCGACAAGGTTGCGATTCTCCTGATGAACTGTCTCGAGTGGCTGCCGATCTATTTCGGCACGTTGCGTGCGGGGTGTCTGGCGGTGCCGTTGAACTTCCGTTACACGGCGGACGAAATCAAGTACTGTCTTGAGCTGGCGGACGCGGATGTGCTGGTGTTCGGACCCGAGTTCATCGGCCGTGTCGAGCAGGTCATCGACCGCATTCCGCGCGTCAAGGCGCGCTTCTATGTGGGCGATGACTGTCCGACATTCGCGGAGCCGTATCAGGCTGCGGGCTACTGCTCGAGCCGGACGCCGGCGGTGCCGTTGTCGGACGACGACAATGCCGCGATCTATTTCAGTTCCGGCACGACGGGCTTCCCCAAGGCCATCGTGCTGCAGCATCATTGCCTGATGCATGCCTGCCGGGTGGAGCAGAACCACCATGGCCAGACGAAGGACGATTGCTTCCTCTGCATCCCGCCGCTCTATCACACGGGTGCGAAGATGCACTGGTTCGGCAGTTTCCTCGTCGGCGGCAAGGCCGTGTTGCTGAAGGGTGTGAAGCCCGAGTGGATTCTCCGTGCCGTGAGTGAGGAGCGGTGCACGATCGTGTGGCTGCTCGTGCCGTGGGCGCAGGATATTCTGGATGCGATCGACCGCGGCGATGTGAAGCTGGCGGACTACCAGCTCAGCCAGTGGCGTCTCATGCACATCGGCGCGCAGCCGGTGCCGCCGGCGCTGATCAAGCGCTGGAAGACGATCTTCCCGAAGCACGACTACGATACGAACTACGGGCTCTCGGAATCAACGGGACCCGGCGCCGTGCATCTAGGCATCGAGAACATCGACCACGTGGGCGCGATCGGCGTCGCCGGCTATGGCTGGCAGACGAAGATCATCAATCCCGACGGAACCGAAGTGAAGCCGGGCGAAGTCGGCGAACTCGCGCTGAAGGGTCCGGGCGTGCTGCGCGAATACTACAAGAACCCCGAGGCGACGAAGGAGATCCTCTCCGAAGACGGCTGGCTGCGCACGGGCGACATGGCGGAACTTCGGGACGGGTTCATCTACCTGGTGGACCGTGCGAAGGACGTGATCATCACGGGCGGCGAAAACCTCTATCCCGTGCAGATCGAAGACTTCCTGCGTGCCAACCGCAAGATCAAAGACGTCGCGGTGATCGGGCTGGCCGATCAGCGTCTGGGTGAAATCGCCGCGGCGATCATCGAGGTCAAGCCGGGCGAAACGCTCACGGAAGACGAAGTGAACCAGTTCTGCCTCGACCTGCCGCGCTATAAGCGGCCGCGCAAGATCATCTTCGCGTCGGTGCCGCGCAATCCCACCGGCAAGATCGAGAAGCCGAAACTGCGCAAGATGTACGGGGCCTCTGCGCTTGTGGCGCAGCAGAACGGCCTCTGATTGTCAACGGCAACAAAGGATCCGGTGAAAAGCTTCGAGAACCAGAAATATCCCTACTACGCCAATGCCTATTCGGAGGCGTTGGCGGCGAAGTGCCCGGCATTCGCGAAGCAGGTGTATCCCGATCCGCGCGAACTGGAGGAGGACGGGTATGGTCCGGATCCGTTCGGCGAGGAAGAGGAGGCCGCCGGCTGCTACGGTCTGAAACAGCGCTTCCCCGACCGCGTGCTCATCATGGCGAGCGACAGCTGCTTTATGAACTGCCGCCACTGCACGCGCAAGGGCCTGTTGCGTCAGGCCGAGATCGTGCGGACGGACGAAGAGCTGCAGAGCTGCATCGCCTATGTGCAGGACCATCCGCTCGTGCGCGACGTGCTCATTTCGGGCGGGGATCCGCTCGTGCTGCCCGATGACGAAGTGATGCGCTTCGTGCGTGCCTTCGCGGGGTTGCCGCAGGTCGACGTCGTGCGGCTCTGCACGCGGGCGCCGTGTGTGAATCCGACGCGGGTGACGCGTGAATTCGCGGCATTGCTTGGCCGCAGCGGAAAAGTGTGGGTGAATACCCAGTTCAACTGTGCGGGTGAAGTGACGCCCGAAGCCGTCGAAGCGTGTACGAATCTCGTGCGGGCCGGCATTCCTGTTTCCTGCCAGACGGTCCTGATGGCCGGGGTCAACGATTCGGCGGATGAGCTGCTCGACCTCTTTCGTGCGCTGCAGCGTGCACGGGTGCGTCCCTATTATGTGTTTCAATGCGATCCGGTCGCCGGCATCGCCCATTTCCGCGTGCCGCTTGAGAAGGCGCAGGAGATTGAACGCGAATGTGCAGCGCGCATTGGCGGTCTCGGTCTGCCGCGGTTCGTGGCGGATATTCCCGGCGCGGTGCGCAAGACCCCCATCAGCGAGTTGTAAAATGAAGATTGCCCTCAATCGTGAATATGCCATGCGCCATCTCGGCGTGACAGGACTTTTCTCCGGCCTGGCGTGCTGGTTCCTCTACGACGCGATGTTCGTCTATCCGAACCTGCCGAACGACGGAACGCACCACACCACAGTTGAATTCCAGTACAGCTTCGCGGCGCTGCTGGCGCTGGCGGCCATTGTCATCGGGTTCCGCGTGTGGCTCAATGCGAAGGCGACGCTCGAATGGGACGACGAGAAGATGTGGGGCACCAAAACGCTCAACACGCCGCTTCTCTTTGCCGATGTCGCGAAGGTGGACGACTCGCGCTGGCGCAAGAAAGGCATCCTCGTGCTGCACGCCAAAGACGGCCGCCGCGTCACGCTCGACGCCTGGCACCACACGGGCGTGAACGAGCTCGCGAAGCGGTT
>JAKSOY010000300.1 GCA_024405255.1 Kiritimatiellia bacterium | reverse complement strand
TCCCGCGGCTACAATTTCTGCGCGTTGACGGACCACAACCTCTTCGCCGACGACAACGCCCGGTGGCTTCAGACGAGGCGGGTGGCGAAGAATGTACTGGCCGACTACCTCGCGCAGTTCCCGAACGCCGAAAAGCGCACGGTTGGCGGCAAGGACGAGTATCGGCTCAAGACCTTCGCCGAATATTCCGCGCTCCTGAACGAGAAGGAGAAGTTCCTCGTGCTGCCGGCCATCGAGGATACGCGCAGCATCTGCTACTCGGCCACGGGCCAGGTGCGGAACCTGCACATGAACTGCATCAACCTGCCGGGACTGCCGCCGGAGATGGCGAGAGGGATTCCGTATCGGGTTGAGAATGCGGTGATTACGGATTTCCTCAAGCGGGAGTGTGGCATCTTTGCGAACTATGCGAAGAAGCTCGCGCGGCCGCATCTCTTCATGCTCAACCATCCCATCTGGACCTGGTACGACATCAATCCCGAAGTGCTCATCGACAATCCCGAAGTGCGCTTTTTCGAGCAGTGCAACAATGGTTCGCCCCTGCCGCCGCCCGCTTCGATCCTCGACGACGGCTTCGACACCGATCGGTTCTGGGATGTGGTGAACGCCTTCCGCGCGCGGCGCAATCAGCCGTTCCTCTACGGCCTCGGCAACGACGATACGCACTACTATCACGGCGAGGGCGGCAAGATGCTCATGCCGGGAAATGCCTGGAACTTGGTGCGTGCGCGCGCGCTTACGCCCGAGGCGGTTCTCGCGGGATTCGAGGCGGGGGAGAGCGTGGTGTGCGAGGGCGTGGAGCCGAGCAAGGTCGAATTCGACCGTGCGACGGGTACGCTGACGATGCGTGCGGAAGCGAAACCGGGCGTGGCGCACACGATTCGCTTCATTGTTTCGAAACGCGACTTCAAGGAAATGCCGGAATCCACTTTTAAGATTACGCCGCCTGGCGCACGCCCGGCGGAGAAGAAGATGTATGTACGCGAGATCAAGGTGTACGACCGTAAGAAGATCGGCGTCGTCGCGAAAATGGTCCAGGGGCGCGTAGGCGAGGCGCTGGAAGCGAGCTACACGCTCAAGGCCGACGACCTCTACGTGCGCGCCCGCCTCGAAACGCCCGGCGCACCGCGCTGCACGGCCTATCTGCACCCGCATCTCTACGTCGCCTGGACGCAGCCCTACAGCAGATGAAACCGTTTGACTGGCTAACTGCTTAACTGGGATCGCTTGTGGACGGGGTGAAGTCTCCGTTCCCCATGGCGCAACGGGGTCAAGAGAGGAAAGTTATGGTAAGAGGAACTCAGAAGGAGAAAGCAAAAATGAAAAGGGCGACGTTGATTAAAAGTGTTTTGATGATGCTCATCGGCTTTGCGGCTGTTGCTCTCAAGGCGGAGATTTCGTTGCCGGTGGGGTATGCCCAACTCGAGTGGATCAAGTCCACGGGGAATGAGTACATCAAAACGGGGTATCTCTTTCAGGAGTATGACATCGTTCAATTCGATGCAGAGATCCCGAAGAACCAGCCCTCGACTTCCTGGTGGTGTGGTGTGTTTGGTGTGCGCGCTCCCCTTGCCGGTACACCGGCCTTCATTTTGAACGTGTGTACTGGAACGGCCGGCAATGGAACCTATCGCTACTATCGCACGAGCCCGCAGAATACGGGGAACAACCGGGCGTTTTACGATCAACGCGTCACGATTGTCTGCAACAAGACGGCGATGACGTGGAGCGGGTCGGACGGGTCGACGGGGATCGTCACGGCACCCGGAACCTCGGGTTCGCTCGCCGGACAGGATTCCAAATACGACATGTACGTGTTTGGACAGAACGAATACGGGACGATTGCCAACAACTCGTATGCCATCATGAAATTGTGGTCGTTCAAGATCACGGCGGAGGACGGAACGCCGCGTCGCGATTTTGTGCCGTGCCAGAATCCTTCGGGCCAAATCGGACTCTGGGACAAGGTCGAAGGGAAGTTCTATGGAAATGCTTCGGGGAAGGGGGGCTTCACGGGGTCGGATGGTGAGGGCGATGCACTCTTGAACTACATTCAGGGCACGGGCACGCAGTACATCAATACGGGTTATCTGTTTGAAGCGGGTACGGTCTATCGTGCCACGATGAATGCCGCCAAGTCCCAGCTCTACAACTGGGCCGTCGCATTTGGCGCACGTTGCAGTACGCCTGACGGCGTGATGCACAATCTGATGCTCAATCTGAGTTCCGGCACGGCGGGAGACGGAAAGCTTCGGTATATTCGCAGCGCCACGGCGACGGGGGTGAGCTCGCCGAACTTCTATGACAAGATCGTGGATGTTGTCTGCGATGACATTTCCATGAAATGGACGGCGCGGGACGGGGCCAGCGGTGAAGTTTTTCCGAACGATTTCAGTGGCGGTGTTGGCACGAACGACCAGGCGTTTGCGATGATGCTCTTTTCGGGGAATGAATTCGGAAAAGAGCATTCGGGGTATCGTTCGAAGATGAAGCTCTATTCGTTTTCGATCACGGCGGCGGATGGAACGGTGCGCCGCGCCTACATGCCGTACCTCGACGCGAATGGACGTGTGGGGCTGATGGACTATTCGAATCCCGAGGCACCGGAGTTCTATGAGAACAAAGGTTCGGGAACGTTTGGCTACGGCTTCGCCTACACGACGAACGAGACGACGATGATTGTGCGAGGCGGCACCTTGGCGGCAGATGACGATTTCACGGGATTCGACACCGTTGAGAAGCGGAGCGTTCGTCCGTTGAATGCGGCGGCCTTCATGTCGTACCCGGGGAATTTGTCCGTCACAAAGGGGCTCTTCTCGGTGCAGGATGCGGTGGCGCGCACCTATACGGTGGCGGGTACGCTGAGTTTGACGACCAACGCACAGCTGGCCGTCGACTGGGTGGGCATGGCGTGCGACTCATTTACCGCGTCGGCACTTGACCTCTCCCAGATCACTGCCGAAAATCCGGTGGTGGTGTCCATTGCTGCGGCAGCCGATGCGTGCCTCGACCCGGATCGTCCGGTGGTGTTGATCACGTCGGGGGCGACGGCGGGGGACGAGGCGAAGTTCGTTTCGCTTGGCGTGAGCGTGCTCTTCGAAGTGGCGAATGGACAGCTTCTCATGCGGTTTGCCGATCCCTCGGTGCCGGTTCGGGCGGTTTGGACGGGTCACGGGCGGCGTGGCGCGATGACGGATGTGCAGAATTGGAACTGTTATAATTGCTTTGGCGACCGATTGGCCGATGTCCTGCCGATGGACAAGACGGATGTCTCGATTCCCGCCAACCTCGCTGGCAGTTTTGAATGGCTGCCCGGTGAGACCCTCACCTATCGGAACTTCGAATTTCCTCTCGCGGTTTCGCTTACGCAGGATTGCGATTGGCAGGGCATGGGAAATCTCGGCATCCTTCCCGCCAATACGGTGGTGACCTTGAACGGCCACACTTTGCACCTCAAACTCTCCGGCGACACGAGCCGTGCGGTCACGATTACCGACGTTGCCACTCCTGGCGGCACGGTGCAACTCATGGTCGCCGCCGGGCAGACGGCGAACAACAAGTCCATTTCACTTGGCGGAACCGTGCAGCTCGTCAAGGTGGGCACGGGTTCGCTGACGGTCACGCGCACGCTTGTTTCGGCAAGCGCCTATACGGGCGGCACGGTGATCGAAGAGGGCGAAATCAAGGCGGGCGGCAAGATTGGAGACGGTTGCCTGTTCGGTTCCTGGGGCCAGCCGTTTACCGTCAAGGCGGGGACCGTCGTCGATTTGAACGGTTATCCCGACCTCAACCGTTACGTCCTCCACGTCGAAGGGGGAACACTGAAGAATTCGCGTGCCGATCTCCAAGATAACTGGGGCGCATTTGGCAACTTTGCGCCGCTCACGACGAATGTGACCATCAACATTGCCTACACGACGACGCTCCATGGGTCGATCAACCCGGTCTTCGAGCTGAACGGCCACACGCTCTATATTGACATCGCCAATAACAAGCAGCTCAATTCGAACGCCTACGACTATCAGAATGGAACGGTGGTTGTGCGTTCGGGTGGTTGGTTCAGGTCATATTCGAATGTGAAGAATTCTCCGAATCAGTCGGATTCGCGCACCTGCGATTTCGATTTGAACTGTGTTCTCAACCTCGATCGCGACATCTGGGTGCGCAATCTCACCATGAGGACGACAAAGACCGACGTGAAGGGCCAGAAGGCGCTCACGATTTTCGGCACTTATACGCCGGTGAGCGATTACGTGAACAACTTCATTCTGGCTGACGGATCCACGCTGTATCTCGGCGGGAAAGAGGGAAGCTGGGATATCACGGCGAAGACCCTTTCGTTTACGTCTGGGGCAACCGTGACGATCGACCTTGGACCGCGCGCCAAGGCGTCAGGCGACCAACTGCTCATCTGGACTGAACGGCCGAGCGGCATCACGTTCAAGCTTGCAAACAACACGGAAAACTATCGTCTCGTTGCCACTGAAGAAGGGCTGTTCCTCGATAGAGGACTCCTGATCATCTTCCGATAACAAGGAAAAGTGACGGACGTTGGATTTTCCTATTGTTGTTGCGATATATCCTATATGGAAAAACGCAGTAGAAAGGGTGTCAGATGACAGAGGGCGCGGAGAACATAAAGTCGGGCGGATGGCCCTTCGGTGGTAGGGCGCGTTCTCCGAACGCGCCGCAAGGCTGGGCAAGTGCCTGTTGATGGTCTTGCCCCGAA
>JAKSOY010000030.1 GCA_024405255.1 Kiritimatiellia bacterium | reverse complement strand
CGCGCCGAGCCGGCGGCGCGGGCGCGGGCGGCGGAGATCCTCGCGGAGGGCGCGGGGACGGTCGTCGCCTTGGAGGCGGCGCTCGCGCTGCGGCTCGACCCCGATTGCGTCCCCGCGCTCGCGGACCCCGCGGCGGAGAGGACGGAGAGGACGCCGCGGCGGCTCCTCGGCTGGCTGCGACGACGACGGTCGGCGTGAATTCCCGTGGAATGCTTTTCCGTGAGGGTGGTTCGGGCGGCGTAAGTTTGATTTTAATGCGGAAAAGAATTGACTGAGGGGCGGTAGAAGCACTCTTTCGGACCCTACGCCGCGAAAACCGTCCCGCAGTCATACTTGAAGAACCAAAGATTTGTACCGTTCCCTGAGTGACGGGGCGCGTTTCCGTTCGAACCGTCTATTCCCCTTGTGTGCAAGTGTGTAAACGGTCAATGTGCGGGGGTGAGTGTCAGTACCTGTGTTTCCCTGGCGAAGACCGTACACTGAAGGCAATGCATCGTTTTACATTTACACATTTACACCCTCATCTCGTTTTGGGCTTGATTGCTAATGGCCATTTATAGTATAATCGAAACCGAGGAGAGGTGGGATATTGGTAGTGAAAGGTTAAGGATGAAATTCCCCTCCTATTCCGAAATCAGAATATCGAAAACTCGGGGCGAGTTGAAACTCTTAGGCCTTGTGCCGTCAAAAGACGAAGACGGCGTGAATGAGATGTCGTGGATGGATATGGCTGCTACTTCTGTACAGACGCTTGCCGACAGCGAGGCGTTCGCCACTCTCGGTTATGAGGACCGAGGGACCGCATCGACACTTGACCCGTCGCGTACGCTTGATTCCGTGCCGCCGAATGCAATTCCTTCAGAATCCTATTTCAAGGCGGCCGGTCGCGAAATCGTGACGGCCTCATACGGTGGAACGACATCGGTGCGTCGCCAGATCATGAATCAGGCCGATGTCTTTTACTATTCGGGACATGGAGACCATGCCACTGGCGGTATACAAGGAGGCTTTACGCCGGCTATGGCGAGGGACATGTGGAATCGTGATTTGGATTGCGTAATTATTGCGGCATGTTCCGTTTTTGACATCAATGATTATAACGGTAAACATAAAGGACCTGCGCATGGTGTCTCTCCGGGCAAGGAATGGGAAAAGGCAAGACCGGCTATTTTGCTAGGGTACAATTACATTGCACCAGGAGACAGGGGGGTAATCCTGTAAAGATCGTGCGATCTTGGCTTGCAAATAGGGGAACGGAGGGTGATGTCAATGCATGGATGAATGCTAATTGTGAGCATCATGCTTGGAACGCCTGTGCAATTGTAAAAGACGATAAGTATGTTTATGTGAAATTACGTTTTTTAGGAAGGCACAGAAAGATTACGAGTGTCAAAAAGGAGGACTGGTGATGAAAAAGAATATTACGATGATGGCGATGCTGTTGTCAATGGCGACGCTTGGATGGACCGGCGTTGACGATTTTGAGGTTGAAGCGTGTGTGGCTTTGACGAATTCACAGTACCTGACGAGCGCTGAATATACGAACAAGCTTTCTCGGGCATGGACTTCAGACAACCTTGAGCTTCGCCTTGATGCGCGCATTGTATTTGCCGCCAGTGAATACCAGCGTTTTCTTGATGAGGCCGATGTGAGCGGATTGAACGGCGAATTCAGTCAACTTTCCAATGTCGTCAATCAGACGAGTGCCTTGACCAATCTCTGGCAGCATTGGACATCGCGCTTGCTCTACGCGGGTTCTTTTGCAAGTCATGATGACTATGTACATTCCTATGCCATTCTCACGAATCTGTTGGAGAGGGCAAACTGTTCTGATGCGGTGGAAACGACGAATCGGCTTCATGCCGCACTTTTGAAACATTATGAACTTTCTGATTTGTCAACGACAAATGCTGTCAAGGTCATGGCGGCGATGTCGGCAGGCGAATTGGGGTTGGGAAATGTCGTGACGAATTTTGCAAATCAAGTTCCGTTGAACTATCGGAATATAATCTTTGATCATTTCAAATCAGAGCATTGATTCGGTTGGGGTAGATTACCCAATCACGAACAAGCCGGCGTTCGACGCGCGCGGCGCGGGTGTGCTGATGATCCCGAACGCGACGGAAGACGACGTGTTCCTCGCCCTCGCGAAACACGTCCCCGCCCTGTCGAGCCCCGTGGGAGGGAATGCGGTCACAAGTCGACGAATCAATCAGAATATCAATCTGAACGTGGATTCAGAACAAGATGGGATTTCCTCGCCCGAATGGTTGGGGGAGAGACATCAGTGGGTTTTACAGAGAAAACTGGCTTCACTCCGACATGAAGGACATGGCCTATTTCTACGTGTTCAAGCTTTATGATCAACTTGTTGAGAAAGGGGAATTAGAATGAATGTGTTTGTTGCAGGCATTATTTTTCGAGGATTATGGAATGTCCATTAGGAGAATTGTGTTCAACCCGACGCCCAATGACACGAATCTCGAAGATGCCGAGACAGCTCGTCTTTCCCGCCTCGGGTATAAGCAGAGCCTGGAGTTTGAGAAGGCGCGCAAGAGGTAGTACCTCACTAGAAAGAAGAGGAAATGGTGAGGTGTCGCGAAAAGGTTATATGTTTTGCAATGTTGTGCATGGTCTTGGGAGTACATGGGGAGATAACGAATACTCTCCAGTGCATCAATGTTCGATTGACCCAAAATGTCCTTTCGGAATTTTCGTTCCGCGATAATTCGACGGTTTCGCGGGCGTTTCTAGGATTTGTTCGTGGTTCTGTCGAAGGCGATTTCGTTTCATTTCTCAAGCCTATGTCGGATGGACTTCGAATTGAAGAGGCGGGATGTGCAAACTTGTTAAACATCTCGTCCAACGATGTCGCGAGATTTTCCCAGTTCGTACGCGATGCGGGATTTACGAACAATCTGATTTCAGCCTACAATGAGTTTTCGACCAATGGGAATGTCGGTGTAAATGCCACAATGGTATCCCGATGTGGACCAATGGTGAAAACAAACGATATGGTCATGGTGTTCTGCCATACAAATTCTGAATGGCGTATAACATATTGGGATGTTGATGAATGATTCTTTCGGTCGAAATGAGGATTGGCGATGAGGTTAATGTGTGTAACGGTGGCGATGCTGTTGTCAATGGCGACGCTTGGATGGACCGGCGTTGACGATTTTGAGGTTGAAGCGTGTGTGGCTTTGACGAATTCACAGTACCTGACGAGCGCTGAATATACGAACAAGCTTTCTCGGGCATGGACTTCAGACAACCTTGAGCTTCGCCTTGATGCGCGCATTGTATTTGCCGCCAGTGAATACCAGCGTTTTCTTGATGAGGCCGATGTGAGCGGATTGAACGGCGAATTCAGTCAACTTTCCAATGTCGTCAATCAGACGAGTGCCTTGACCAATCTCTGGCAGCATTGGACATCGCGCTTGCTCTACGCGGGTTCTTTTGCCAGTCCCTACAAAATCCTCGGTTGACAAGACACGCCGAATAGTGCATAATATCAGCATAATTGCGAGGAGGGGTTGAAATGATGAGTTTGAAAAAGACGGTTTTCTCTGCGGCTCTGTTGGCGGTAGGGAGTGTTTTTGCGGCGGGGCACGAGGCGATTCACCTCGAGCATCCGACGATTTGGTATGCATTCGACAATCCGACGAATATTCGCACGTCGAGCGGTTCGGCCAATCTGACGTTCGAAAACGATGGCGGCGAATGGTCGTTTGTCGCGAACGGCGATGTGGGCGGGTCTCACATCCGCTGCGGTACAGGCAACTCGGCCTGTTGGGGTTCGGGCCTCGCGTGGGGTTCGGGGAACTGGACCGTCTATGCGCGCATGAAATCCACGACGACCGCCAATCGCATTCTGCTTGGCCTCGGCTCGGTTCAGTCGGGCAAGCACGGTATCGTGGTGTGCACCGGCTCGGGCGGCGATCAGGTGAGCTTCCGCGTCGTCGAGAATCTCATCAACATCGAACAGCGTCTGGATATCACGGTGCCGAATGCTGCGGCCGAGTACCACGACTATGCGCTGGTGTTCAGTCTTGAGGATCGCGAGGTGACCGTCTATGTGGATGGTACGGCGAAGGGCTCCTTCAAGCATCCGAACTTCGTCGCGTCCAATACGAGCTTTCAGTGGTTCGGCCAGTACGGTGGCTTGGGCTCATCGGGGCTCGGTTTCGGCGAAGGGTGCGAACTGGACGACTTCCGCCTCTATCAGCGTTCGTTGACGACGGACGAACTTCTCCTCCTCAAGCGCGGCCGCCAGACGGTACCGGTGTTCGGCGGCTTCCTGCCGAAGACCGAGCCGCTGCTCATCTGGAAGAACACCAATTTGAAGGACATCTACCGTTTCCGGATGCGTACGGGCGGTACGTCCATGGGGGCGTTGAAGAACTGGTCCGTGCCGTTCTACATGACGCACACGGCGAGCGCCGTCGACGCGCAGATGCAGCTCGTGGAAGACGGCACCTACAATAAGGCGATCACGATCCAGCTCACGCAGCAGGGGGCGGACGTGTGGGGCATCGCCACGCAGTCGGCCTACGTGCAGATCTCCGGTTCGGGCGGCGTGCTCGGTACTCAGGGCAACGACTTCCGCTACAATGCCATTACTGTGAGTTCGGTCGCGGTGGGTAACGATACGTCAGCCTACGGCCTTCATCAGCTGACGGCCGACTTGCTCACGGACGAAGGGGCCGCCGTGTGGACAGGTACGACGGGCGCGTTCTCGGTGGCGTCGAATTGGAAGGACTCGAGCGCCGTTAGCGAGGGCCGCAACCTTTCCTTCCCGACCGGCACGGGCACGGTGCATAACGACCTGCCTGCGGGCACGGCGTTCGGTACGCTCGCGTTCGGCGTCGAGAGCGGCGAGCGGACGATTGACGGTAACGGCGGTTCCTTCGCAGAAGTCATCAACGCGTCAACGGCTGCGCAGACATTCGAGATGCCGCTCACCTACGCGGGCGACTTCAAGCCGGAGACGCTCGGGGCGCTTACGTTCAAGGACCTCACGGTGAATGGAACGTTCCAGCCGGTCGGCTCGGGCGACATCCAGTTCACCGGCGAAACGAAGATCGCGAAAGCCGACGTGCGCTACAACGTGCGGACGCTCGATTGGGATCCCACCTATCCGACGGGCAGCTGGGCAAACCAGAATACGGGCTACGTGAGTGCCAATAAGATGCAGGTGTATCTGCTGCGCACGTTGCCGGGCGGGCACACGACCATTGATGTGCTGCAGACGAACCTCGCCGGCCAGCGCCGTCAGGTCACGCTGCTCGAAGGCGACTTCACGGTGGGCGGGGCCGATCTCAATCTCGGCAGCGACGCCATTTTCGCCGTCAAGAACGGCACCACCACGTTTGCCGGCACGTACGCGCCGGGAACCTACGGCATCAACGCCTATCTCGCGGTGCATGAAGACGGCCACCTCGTGATACCGTCCTTCGCCGCCACCACAGGACAGTTCCTCCAGATCGACGGCGTGCTCGATATGGCTGACGCCTCGACGACCGGCAACCTCTATCTGCGCCACAACGGTACGTTCAATGCGAACCGCCTGGCCGGCTCGGGCGCGGTGTATGTGGACGGTGTGACAATGGGTCCGCTCGATGCAGGCCTCGTGATCATGTCCAACCTCACCGTTGAAAAGGGCAATGCTCCCGTGCCGGGTGTGACGTTCCGTACGTCCCTGCCGGATGGAACGCCGAGCCAGGTTTCGCTCGTGGGCGGGTTCGCGCAGAATGCGGAAGCGCCGCTGATCGTGACGGGCAGCGGTACGTTCACCTGGTCGCGCGCGGATGCACTTGCGCTGACGATGCCGCTCACGGTGGCGGCGGGGGCGACGGCCGATTTCTCGATGTGCAAGTCCTTGGCCTTGAACGGTGGCGTGACCCTGGGCGCGGGCGCGACGCTTGTGGTGCCGAGTGCGAACGGCGTGCCGGCGGTAAGTTTTGCGTCGAAGCCGACCCTGCCGGCGGAGGGAACGGCCATGCTCGTGATCGATTCCACGGCCTTGCAGGCGGCTGGCACCTACACGCTTGTGGAGACGAGTTGCACGGCGGCCGATCTCGAGCACCTCGCGATTGCGTTCTCGGGTGCGAACGCGGGTTCCTTCAGTGCGACGCTCACGGTTGAGGACGGTGCGCTCAAGGCAGTGGTCACGCGCGCGGCGGCCACGGGTCCGATGACGGCGAAACTCGTGCTTGCCGGTTACGATGGCAAGACGACGCTCGCGAACTTCCCCGTGTGCGTGAAACTGCCGACCGGCGTGCCGGGTTTCAGCTATGCGGACGCACAGGCGGACGGTTCGGACGTGTGGTTCTCGGACGCGGCGGGCAACCGCCTTGCGCAGGATGTCGATACCTGGAACGTGAACGGCGATTCGATCATCTGGGTCAAGGTGCCGCAGGTGGAAGGCCGCAATACGGCGATTGTCATGCACTGGGGGTCGACGGAGAACATTCCCGCCGCGCCGGCCGCAAATACGGTCTGGACCGCTGGCAACTATGTGGGCGTGTGGCACATGAACGAAGAGAGCGGCACCGTGGCGGATGCGACGGGCAATGGTTTCACGGCCACGCCGATGGGCGCTGCGACATCCCTCACGGCGATTCCGGGTGCGCTCGGCAAGGCCCGCACGGGCGCGACGGGCACGGGTTCGCGCGGCTACTTTTCGATTCCGAACTACAACGCGAAGAACGTGGGCGATTCGTTCACGCTCTCCGGCTGGTTCAACTTCACGGGGGCGAACGGCAGCATGCGCCTCTTCTCGCGCAAGAACGTCTATACCGATTCGAACGGCTGGGAAATCGAAACGTCGGGCGCGAGCTACACGGTGCTCGCCATTCGGGGCGTGGCGAACAACAAGTCCTATAAGCCCACGCTGCCGGTTTCGATGCAGAACGCCTGGGCATTCGTCACGTTCGTCTACAACGGCGGCACGGTGACGGTGTATGAAAACGGACGCCTCGTGGGCTCGGGTGCGATCGATGCGGCGACGGATAATGGACTGACGATGTCCATCGGCTGCGACGCGAACGGCGATGAATCGTTTGTGATCGGCAGCTTTGACGAATGCCGCCTGCACGACGAGGTGGAAAGTGCGGACTGGGTGCGTGCGAGCTATCTCACGATGGCGCGTCCGGAGGAATTCCTGGTGGCGACGGCGGTGGATACGCTGCCGGGCGCCGTGTACGACTTCCGCAGTGAGACGGCGCCGAATTCGGTCGCGGCGGCGACGGGTGCGCTGCCGGTCTTTGCAGGCGTCGAGACGACGTTTGCCCTGCCGGGTGCGGGCCTGCTCGCGATCGACGTGGACAAGAAGGCGGTGGTGCCGTCGTGGAACGGCACGATCAAGAACGCGGGCTGGCTCACGCTCACGGGTGTGACGGCGGAGACCGTGTCGCCGCTGTCGGGTGTGACGGAGTATGCGGGACGCCATGCGTTGAGCTTCACGGCCACGACGACGCCGATCGTGCTGTCGGGCACGGTGACGGTGTCGGGCGAGTACTGCATCCTCCAGTATCAGAACGCGCCGGTGACGGTGACGGGCGGTACGACGACGCTCAGCGGCATCGTGCGTATCGGCGAGCAGAACAGCGACATCGGCTATGGCTCGAACTACGGTGCGTTCCTGACGGTCGAGAAGGGCGTGTTCCAGACGGACAACACCGGCTCGCTCGACTACTCGGGCTATCAGACGCGTCCGATGGAGATCAACGTGACGGGTACGGGCCTCTTCACGGCGAAGATGCGCGCGTGGAACACGTCGGAAACGCTCGACCTCACGAACGCGACGGTGAAGGTGGGCGGCCACGGCGTGTTTGCGCCGGTGGAGCTCACCACGCGCAATCCGGCGACCGCGCATTCGGGCGCGATGCGCCTCTACTTCACGGTCGCCGAGAATGGTACGTTCGTGGCGCCGGCCGATGTGCCGAACTGGACGGTGTTGACGGCGGGGGCGGGCGATCCGTCGCTGACGGGCGCGGCGACGACGGACGTCGAGTATCGCGGATACATCGACATCCCGGCCGACCGCACGCTCACCCTGCGCGGCACGGCCGACGCGAAGCCCTATTTCGCGATGAACAACGTGATCACGGGTGAAGGCACGCTCGTGGTCGAGAATGCGATCCTCGACATGACGGAAGACGTCGATACCGAAGACTTCGCAGGCGGCATCGTGGTACGCGACGGCGGTGTGATCATCCTGTCGGCGGGCCGGGAGCCGACGTATCCGATCACGTTGGAGGCAGGTGCACGCGTGATTGCGACGGTCACGGAAGGCCCGGCCTTCACGGCGGCTTTCATGGGCGCCTTGGCGGCGACGCCGAACACGGGCCGCGCAACGGTCGAGTTCGACATGCCGAACTCGGTGCCGATGGGATCGGTCTACACGATCACGACCTCGAACCTGCCGGGCGGGGCGGCCGATTCGCTCGACATCGTCTTCACGGGCAAGGCGGGCGAGACGACGCAAGGTACGATCGCGCTCAACGACGAGGGTGAGGTGATCGTGACGGTGACGGAGTCTGACAACCCGGGCGGCGAGCTTGAATGGAGAGGTGTTGAGGGAACGACCGTGACGACGAACGCGACGGTGAAGGCATGGGGCGCGAAGGGTGTCGCGAGTGCGTCGCTTTTCCCCTACTACGCGAACCTGCTGCTCTGGTTCACGGATGAGGCGGCGAATACCGTCGTGCCGGTGGTGGACGACGTCAAGCCGGCCGGCATGTACTTCACGGGTACAAAGAACTATGAGCTGCGCGGCGCGGGCAAGTTCGATACGCCGTTCGTGGTGAAGGAAGGGACGGGTACGCTCGTGATGAACGGATCCGGCTTCGCGAATCCCACGAACATCGTGGTGAAGAGCGGCACCTTGCAGCTGGGCGACGCGTTGAAATTCAGCGCGCTTGGAACGACTGAGACGGCGATCACGATCGAGGATGGTGCGACGCTCGACCTCAACACGACGCTGGGCGCTTCTGCGGATACGGGACGCGGCGCGGCGATCAACGACCAGAAGGTGATCATTTCCGGCGAGGGCGTGAGTGGCAAGGGCGCCATCTACGACCACAACCCGAACAACGCCTGGCAGTTCAATCTCGGCCGCGTGGAACTTGCGGACGATGCGAAGATCGCGGGTACGACGCGGATCGATTTCCGCAAGGCGACGAACGCGACCTTCGCGGGCAATCCGAGCCTCCAGGGCGAGGGCAAGACGCTCACCACGGACGTGCAAGTGCCCGAGGACTGGAACCAGGGCTTCAACTTCCTGGACGTCGATGCGAACATCGGCAAGCTCATCGTGAAGCCGAATTCGTCGATCGGCTTCGAAGGGGCGGGAACCTTCAAGGCGACCGATGGCATTGAACTTCAGTCGGGTGCGCGCATCCAGTATTGGGGCTCGACGGGTTCGAGACCGGCGGTGACGGTGACGGGTGCCGATACGCGCCTCAAGATATCAAGCGCGGCCTCGACGCAAGACGGCGCCATCACGATCGCCGAAGGCGCGTCCACGCGGATCTACGGTGGCGTGAACTTCAGCGCGACGGGCGGGCTTACGAACAACGGCATGCTGACCGTGGAAGCGGGTACGATCTCCTTCACGGGCGCGTTGGCGAGTGGCGCGGCGAACATGTATAACACGACGGGCGGCAGCGCGCAGTATAATCCGTCCACAGCGGCAGGCAGCTTCAATCTCATGCAGACCGGCGGCGACACCCGCTTCGGTTCAACGGCGGATTGGTCGGCCGTGCCGATGACGATCACGTCGACGGCCGGCGTCCTCTACTGGGGCATGGGCCAGGGAACGGGCTTCCCGAACGTGCAGGATGCGAACCTCAATCTTTCGGGCTTCACGGGCGGCGACATCGTGTTCGATACGGGGAAGAGCGATACGATCAGTTCGGCCTTCACCGCGGCGAAGCCGGGGAACGTCTACATCCGTACGGCATCGCCGGATCAGGAAATCACGCTGGCGCCGGGGAATTACGAGTTGACCGCCACGTTGCGCGTTTCGAATGCGGGGAGCAACTACGGCAAGCTTGTGATTCCGAATGGTGCGTCCCTCAAGATCGCGGCCGGCTACGTGGGGTGCGGCGGCTCCTCCGCGAAGGCGGGCGTGATCGACATCCGCGAGGGCGGCTCGCTCGAAGCGACGGGCACGTTCTGGGTCGGCGAGTGGAGCGGTGCGAGCAACGAACGTCACGAAGTTATCGTGAACGGCGGTACCTTCACGCATCTGAACACCGACCGCGTGCGCATGGGTTGGGATTCGCCGCATGCGTTCTTCACGCTCAATGCCGGTACGGCCAACATCTACGGTTTCTGCTGCCGTAAGAGCTGGACGGATCCGAACTCGTTCGACGAACTCGTTCAGGTCAACGGCGGCGTGCTCAATCTCGGCGCGGGCGGCCTCTGTGCGTGGACCAAGTTCAAGCCGTTCGTCCAGTTCAACAACGGCACGGTGAACTGTACGGCCGACTGGGTGGTGGAACAGTTGCGCGCCGTCGGCTTCGGCGATCGCGCGGGCGGCCTCGTGCACTTCAACCTGAACGGCAAGACGATCGACTGGCGGACGGGTCTGACGGGCCTTGCGGATGTGAGCCTCGAGGGTAACGGCACGTTCAAGAGCGGTGTGGGCACGGCTGACAAACTGCGTTTCCAGGGCGTGACCTCCGGCAAGTGGACGATCGCGAACCTGGGGCAGAACACCCTCTACGGCGCGAGTGCGTTCGCGGGCGGTCTCCATCTGCAGGAAGACGTGCAGGCGGCGATTCGCATCGGCGGGTCGAACCTCGTTGAAGCGGTCTACTTCCAGACTGGCGACAACACGTTTGCGACGGCCTGCACCTATTCGAACGCCTATCCGTTCGCCTGCAACGACCTCACGACGTTGCAGGGCAAGAGCGGTTCGGCCGACTATTCGACCGCCAACATCCTCTGGCAGGGTCAGTTCTACGTGGACACGCCCGGCAAGTGGACGTTCGCGGGCGGCTACGACGATTCGCTCCGCATCGATATCGACGGCCAGGCCGTGGTGAACAACGCCACGTGGAACGCGGTCATGGCAGGAACGACGGCGGAAGAGCTCGCGGTCGGCTGGCACGATTTCCGTATCGTCCAGTTCCAGTCGGGCGGCGGTTGGGGGACGCCGGCTGCGGGCTGGGCCGATGTGATGAACGTGGGCTTCCAGAAGTCGCCGATCAGCAATACGGACGCGGGGAACTTCATCAAATTCGATGGCGACCACCTGCCGTTGCGTGCGGCGCCGGTGACGAGCCTCGGTGGCGGCGAACTCAACTGGTCTTCGGTGAAGGGCTTCGACGCGAATACGTGGAACACGCGTACGGACCTTACGCCGAACGGCACGGCGAAGTTGAGTCCGCTTCACACCTACAACCTTGCGCTGACGCCCACGCTCGGGGGGTCCACGCATCAGTTCGACGGCTGGATCTACGTGCGGCGCGAGCAGGCGGGCGACTGGAGCGTGTACCTCGACTACGACGACCGCGCCTCGCTTGAAATCGACGGCGTCGACAGCGGCGCGGTGGGCGAAACGAAGGCGACGGGCACGAACCTGAAGGGCATCACCACGGGCTGGCATGCGTTTCGTCTGCGCGTGGCGGATAATACGGGCAACTGGGGTCCGTGGAGCGATGGCGGCAAGTACGGTGCGGTTACGGTGAACGGCACCGAGTACCGCCTCGATGAAACTGCGTTCCTCTTCTCGGCGGTGAAACCGACGGTTTGGGCGGGTCTCTACGGCGTAACCGAGCTTGAGGACGGCGCCGTTCTCGACAACGTGGCGCAGAAGAGCTGCCCGATCTGGGGCACGGTGAAGGGTAACGGAACGTTGCAGGGTCTCTTCGCCTTCACGGGCGACGACGCGTGCTGGGAGGTCTCCGGCAACGGCAAGCGCCGCGTGGTGGAGAACCAGGTCAAGTTCGAGTCGGGCGATCCGAACGCGTTTGCCGACCTCAAGAAGGTGAAGGCGGTCTTCACGGAGAAGCCGACGTGTGCGACGTTCGACGTGGGCCCGGCCCTCGGCGCCGATGCGACCAAGCTCGTGGTCGACGTGAAGGATGTCGACGGCAACGACTATTCGGAAGGCTTCACAGCCGTGACTGCGGGCGGGCGACTCCTCCTCAAGAATGCGCACCCTGCCGGCTTCACGCTGATCCTGCGCTAATGTACGCGAAAGAAAAGGTCGTAGGGATTCGCGGCCTGTGAAGCCCTACGATTGGATTTAAAAAGTGAGGGAGACAAAAGATGAAAAGTCTGATTCATTGGTCTGGTGTTCTGATGCTGGCGATGGGCGCGTTTGTGGCAAGCCCCGCGCGGGCCGAGATCACGTTGCCGACGGCCTATGCGCCGGTCGAGTGGATTAACTCGACGACGGGCGACGAGTACATCGATACGGAGTATGTGCTCCAGACGGGCGAAGGGGTCGAGATGAAGCTGGAGCTCGCATCGGCGCAGCCGGCCGTCTGGACGTGTCTCTTCGGCTGCTATGCGAGCGGTGGCACGGCGAATTCGAACAGCTTCAATTTCCAGCCGCACTATGGTTCGGCCCTTAAGACGACACCGGTCTACAAAGCGCTCGGTACGCTCCTGAAGGGGTCGGACAATCTCTTTCCGGTGGGGACGCCTGTGACGCTGCGTTGCCAGAACGAGACGGCGAGCTGGACGAGCGAAAGGGGTGGCGGAATCCTGACACTGGAAAATCCCGTTTCGACCGAGGAGTATCTTTCGACGATGCTCATCTTCAATCAGAACCGTGCCGCGACAGTTGGCACTGTGACGCCCGATACGGGCAGCCGTACGAAGATGAAGCTCTACTCGTTCGCGATCATCGCGACGGACAATACGGTGCGGCGCAACTATGTGCCGTGCTGCCGTAAGGCCGATGGCGAATACGGTCTCTACGAAACCGTTGAGGGGAAGTTCTTGACCAATGCGTCGGGCAAGGGCGCGTTCGGCGGCGGGAACGACGACGATCAAAGTCTCGATCTGCGCTACAGCTATGTGCTGCTCACGAGCAGCCAGTATCTGGATACGGGCTATATCCATACGCCCGATACGACGGTGGAACTCGTCTTCAGTTCGACGGCGCCGAGGGCTTTGCCGTCGGCGAAAAGCTATCGGACGCTTTTCGGTACGCGCGATGCCAGCGATACCGACCACAGTATGGGCTTCTTCTCGTGGAGCACCTGGTATTCGGCGGCGGCGGATGCGGCCATCTACTTGCGCGACAGCACCGTGATCGGGGCGAATGTGGGGCAGACGTTCATCTACGACGACTGGGTGAAGATGGTGTGCAACGCCGAAGGCGCGAGCTGGTGGCGGCTTGACGGGTCCGACGAGGTGCGGCAGGTGACGAGTCCGGCGGGTACGCGTACGGGTGGCAGCTACTCGCTCTACATCAACGGGTTCCATGTCAACACGTCGGCCGGTACGGGCGGAGTCGACAATTTAAAGTTGCGTGCGTTTACGATTCGTGAACCGGCGGGCGTCGTGCGCCAGTTCCTGCCGATGCGGCTCAAGGACGGCACGGCGGGTTTCTACGATACGGTCACAGGAACCTTTGCGTCGCAGACGGGTGTGTACGGCGGCGTGCTGCATCTGGTTTCGAGCGATGGCGCGACGATCCAGGTGTATGAAGGCGACTTCACGGCGGAGGATATCATCGGCTACACGGCCGTCGAGAAGAAGGGAAAGCTTGAACTGGATGCTTCGGCCGTCGTGGAGTATCCGGCGCTTGGGTTGAGCGAGGGAACGCTGTCCTTCCTCGACGGTGAGGCACAGCCGATCGACGTGACGGGGACGCTCAAGCTGGTTGGCGGGGCGCGGACGGTTCTCGACGTGACGCTGGACGGCAACGACTTCTTCGCGGTCGGCGGCACGGTCGACCTCTCGCAGGCCAGCGTGGCGAATCCGTTTGTGTTCTCGCTTGTCCATTCCGGGTATGGCGCCTTCAGTACGGACAACACGATCACGCTGATTTCCGCCGGCTGTACGGTTGGCGACGAGAGCAAGGTCCGTATCGAAGGTCTTCCGATGGAGCCCGTCGTGGTGAACGGGGCGCTCGTGGCGGTCCTTTCGGTGACGGACAACGTCCCGTTCTCTGCAATCTGGACCAACGCCGGCGATCGAACGGATCTGACGGATGCGGCGAACTGGACATGTCTGAATTTCAAGGGCGAGGAAATCCCCGGCGCGATTCCCACGGCGGAAACGGCCATTACCGTGCTGGGTGGTACGACCACCTTTAATTGGCCGGCGGGGGAGGCGCTGCCGTGCCGCAGCCTTACGACGGAGGCGAACAGCACCCTCATCCTCACGGCCGATTGCGTGTGGACGGGCATCTCGCTCAATAGCCTGTTCTTCAGGGATCTGGCCATCGACCTGAACGGTCACAAGTTGACGTTGCTGGCACCGGACGGAGACACCAAATATTCGACAACGGTGACCGATACCTCGGCGGGCGGGCAGCTCATCCTTGAAGTTCCCGAAGGTGCGACGTTCAGCAACACGGCGCTGTCGCTCGGGGGCGCGTTGCAGCTCGTCAAGACGGGCGCGGGCCGGATGGTGGCGGCCTGCTACCCGCAGGACTACAATGGCGGCACGTGCGTTGCGGCCGGTACGCTGCAGCTTTTCAACGACACGGCCGCCGACAGCAGCACCTACTCGCCCGCGCAGGCTGCGCACCCGCGCGTGCTCGGCGCCACGGGAACGACCGTGCGCGTGGAAGAGGGCGCGACGTTCGACATCAACGGCGTCTACGACTTGAAACTCTATTCGTTCGTGTCGAATGGCGGTACGTTCATCAACAGCAAGAAACAGAGCAAGTATTCATGGGGCGGATTGGGAGCGCTCGTGTTGGAAGCGGATTCGCGTTTCGAACTTGCGAATTCCACGGTGGTTGCGGCGGCGGCCGGTGTCGCCTTCGATTTGAACGGTCATACGCTGACTTTGGACATTGCCGAGGGCATGAACTTCTATCGCAAAGATGTGGCTGTTTCGAATGGTACGCTCGTCGTGACGGGCGGCGGCTACTTCGACATCAATTCGAACGCGCTCGATATGAAGACGGCGACGCTCGATACGGCCTCTCCCGTCGTCCTCAATGGCGAGATCAACGTCTCCAATCTCATCACGCGTTATACGGGAACGCTCGTAAACCACGCGAAAACCATCAATGTCTTCGGCTCGTTCAAACCGATGGTCGATCGCTTCCCCCCTGTCGTGTTGCAGGAGGGCGCTACGCTCGACCTCTCGGAACGGGAGGGCACCTGGCGCGCCGATTCGGCTTTCGGCAACACGCTCCTCTACGCTGCCGGCACCTCGCACATCGTCATCGACATCGGTTCGCGCCAGCCGGCGGAGGCGGAACAGCTCGTGGCCTGGACGTCCATTCCGTCGGGGGTGTCGTTCTCGCTCAAGGGCGAACATGTGACGCTGAGCGATTCGTTGAGCGTGGTGCAGAGCGGTATCTTCTTCAATGTGCCGCCGGATTCGCGCGTGGTCGTGTCGGCCACCTGGACGGGTGCCGCCGGCGACAACGCCGTGACCAATGGCGCGAACTGGAACTGCTGGAACGCGCGTGGCAATCCGGTGCCCAATGGCGTACCGGGATCTGTCGCGATGGTCACGATCGGCGGAAGCGTGGGTCTGACGGCGGCGGATCTCGGCGCGCATACCTGGCAGTTCTTCACGATCGGCAGCTGCTCGCTTGCGGGCGACTGCGACTGGACGGAACTCGGCGCGTATACCGACTACATCGCCGCGAATGCGACGATCGACCTGCGCGGACACAAGCTCTTCGTGGCGGCGCCGTCGGGAACGGCGGCGAAGGTTCTCACAGTGACGGATACGACCACGAACGTCTCCGCTCCGGGCGAGTTCCACTTCAACGTCACCACCAATGCGACGTTCACGAACACGGGCACGAAGTTCACGGGCAACCTGAAACTCGTGAAGGAAGGTCCGGGCCTCTACATGTCGCAGCTCTTCACTCACTCGTACACGGGTGGTACCTTGCTGAACGAAGGGTCGGTGAAACTCTACAACGATGGCACGGCGGACAGTTCGACCTACGCGTTTGGCCAAACGAAGAATCCCTATCCGCTCGGGGCGCACAATTCCACCGTCACCATTGGGGCGGGAACGACCTTCGACATCAACGGAATCTACGACCTTGTGAAGGACAAGTTCGTTCTCGCAGGCGGTACGTTCATCAACAGCAAGCAACAGACCAAGACCACTTGGGGGGCGCTCGGCAATGTCTCGCTCACGGCGGATTCCTTCGTCAAAGTCGGCAATTCGCTGGTCTTCAATTCGGCCGCGTTCGATCTCGGCGGGCATACGCTCGACGTGGAGATCGCCAGTGGCAAGATCCTCTACTTCGGATCGGTGCTCGGCGCCCTCTCGAACGGCACGTTCCGGACGTCCTCTGCGGGGACGCTTCAGGTCACCGGCGCCGTCAATGCGCGTACGGTCGATTTCGACGTCGAGAGCCCGCTCAACATCGGTGCAACGCTTGACGTGCGCGATTACACGGCGAACTGCCTCGTCGACTCCAATGCGGGCGCGGGGGCGTTGAACGTGTGGGGTACGTTCCGTCCGCTTGCCGTAAGCGGCACGAACGACTTCTTCTACGGCTGCACGATGCAGAACGGGTCGACGCTCGACCTTACGCGCCGGACGGACGTGTGGAAGTCGACGAGTACGTTTACGGGCGGCTTGAAGGAAGTCGTCTTCGCGGCGAACGCCACGGTCAACGTGGATCTGACGGGACGCGAGATCGTGTTTACGGACGGTCTCATGCAGGTCATCGCCTGGGAGAATCCGCCGCCCGAAACGACCCAGTTCAAGCCCGATGCCACTCAGCGTGCGCACAACCGCCGATTCATCAAGCGCGCCGACGGCCTCTACCTGATGCGTTCGGGACTCTCCATCATCTTCCGGTAAGGGGTCGTAAGGGCCCGTAAAAGGGCGCCATTTGACACTTCACGAGGGGTTTGTTATCATATTGCCCGATGTAGGGCGTGATGGGGTCGGAGAACGGCCCCATCCAAAAATGAGGAACACGTTATGAAAAGAACTTTTGGGCTCCTGTCGGCGGCGATTGCCGTCGGCCTGGTTGCGCATGCTTCCCGCGAGGCGATTCTGCTTGAGCATCCCACTCACTGGTATGCATTCGACAACAACGCGGTGGATCGTTCCAGTGGTTTGGCGAACCTGACCATTACCAACAACGGGGGAACCAATGTCGCGCTGGTCGAACACAACAACGGCGTGGGCGGCTACCTGAATTGTACTGGTGGCGGTTGTCCCTATGGAGCGTCTTTCGCGCTTGGAAACGGCAGCTGGACCTACATGCTGCGCGCGCAGGCGGTGGCAGAGGCCAATCGTGTCATCATGAGCCTCGGGACCGCCACAGCCGGCAACCACGGCCTGGTGCTCTACACGAAAAACGCGAACACGCTCACCCTTGCGATTGTCGAAGGCCTTGCCACCTTCGAACACCGCCTCGACATTCCCGTGGACAACGTCACTGCCTGGCACGACTACGCCTTCTGCTTCGATCTGGCCGACCGTGCGGTCTCGGTTTGGGTGGATGGCGTGAAGATGGACGCCACGCTGCCGCATCCCAGCTATTCCAAGAGCAATCAGAACTGGCAGTGGTTCTCGCTCTACGGCGGGCTTGGTTCTTCGGGTCTCCTCGTGGGCACCGGCTGCTCCATCGACGATTTCCGCTTCTACCAGCGCATCCTCACGCCGGCAGAAATCGCCGCGCTTCGCGAAGGCCGCACCCAAGTGCCCGTCTACGGTGGCTTCGTCCCCACGGACGGCAAGACCATCTGGAAGAACCAGCAGCTCAGGGACATCGTTCGCTTCCGTACCCGCATGGGCGGGTCTTCGGTGTCGAACCAGCGATTCTGGACGGTGCCGTTCTATGAGACGCGTTCCGCTACGGGCGCCACAATGCAGATGCAGCTGGTGGAGGATGGAACCTACAATAAGGTCGTCAAGGTCGAATTCTCCCAGAACGGCAACGACATCGTGGCCAGCGGCTTGTACGCCAAGTATTGCCAGCCCGCCGCCGGTGGCATCAACGCCACCCAGGGCAACGACTTCGACATCAACCCGCAGAACGGCTCCACTGTGGCGCTCGGCAACGATGTGTCCGCCTATGGTCTCCATCAGATCACCGCCGATACGCTCTATGACGACAATGCCGCCATCTGGACGGCGGGCGACGGTGCGCTTTCCGCATCCGCCAATTGGCTCGATGGCAGCGCGGTCACCGCGAAGCGTCCACTCTCCTTTGTCACCGGCACGGGCACGGTGCAGAACGACTTCCCCGCCGGCACCGCGTTTGGCACGCTCGCGATGGGCGTCGAATCCGGCGCGCGCACGATCAGCGGCAACGCCGCCTCCTTCGCCGAAGTGCTCAACGTCTCCACGAGCGCGCTCACCTTCACCGCGCCGCTCGTCTACGAAGGGGACTTCAAGCCCTATTCGCTGGGACCGATCACGTTCACGGATCTTTCGGTGGGCGGTACGTTCCAGCCCGTCGGGTCCGGCGACATCCAGTTCGCGGGCGAAACGCACATCGCCAAGGCCGATATCCGCTACCATGTGAAGACCGACGACGAGCAGGGTTATGGCAAGCCGGGCTGGGCGACCTCCAAGGGCTATGGCGACAACGGCAAGCTGCCGTTCTATCTGCTGCGTACGTTGCCCGGCGGTGTCACCTACATCGACGACCTCCTTCAAAGCCAGTGCGGACAGCGCTGCCAGGTCACGATGCTGGAGGGTGATTTCGTACTCGGCGGCAATCCGCTCCCGGGTAACGACGGGCGTTTGGTCATCAAGAACGGCACGACCCGGTTCGTGAACTTCTACCAGCCTACGTCCTCCATCGGCGTGAATGCCTATGTCTACGTGCACGAGGACGGCACGCTCGACTTGCCGGGCATCAATTCGACGACGGCCGTCTACATGTTTATCGACGGTACGGTCAAGGCGGGCGATGCGTCGGCGGCCACTTCGCTCAACCTCTACCCGATCACCCAGAATGGCACTGGCTCCTTCAACGCGCGTCTGCTCGGCGGCAGCGCCATCACCGTGCGCGGCGTGACGATCGGTCCGGAAGGGGCGATCCTTGCGATCCCGACTGCGATTACGCTCGCGCAGAACGAAGGCGACCCGGGTGTCACCTTCCGCACATCCACTCCCGACGGCAATCCTGCTGCCGTTTCGATGAGCGGCTTGCTCAATGCGGGTACCGTTCCGCTCGCCATCACCGGCGGCGGCACCTTCAGTTACAAGAACGCGACGGCGTTGTCGCTCGCGCAGCTCTCCGTCGGCGCCGACACGACGGCCGACCTTTCCGCGCCCGCCTCCGTTACGCTCGCGAACACCGAGCTCGCCGCCGGCGCGAAGCTGGTTCTGCCCCTGACTGCGGAATTCGCCGCCAAGCCGACGCTTCCGACGGATGGCACGGCCACGCTCGCGTTCGCCGCGGTTCCGAATCTCGCCGGTACCTACACGCTGGGCGGTACGGATTGGACGGATGCCGACCTCGCGCACCTTGCAGTGGCGCTTGAGGGCGACCGCGCCGGACAGTACACTGCCGCGCTTTCGGTGGCCAACGGTGCGCTTAAGCTGACCGTCACCGAGGTCCCCGCCGTCGCCGGTGCGAAAAGCGCCCACCTTTTTGCCCGCGGCTATATGGGCAGTACCGCGCTTTCGCAGTTCCCCGCGCTCATCAAGCTGCCTGCGCACGTGAAGAATTTCCGCTACTCCGAATCGACGGCGGACGGTTCCGACCTCTGGTTCTCCGACGCGAACGGCAACCGCATCCCGCATGAGATCGAATCCTGGACTCCCGGCGGCGATTCCTTCGTGTGGGTGCGCGTGCCGTCGTTGACCCCGGGCGTCGAAATCGTCGTCCATTGGGGCGACGCCGCCAGCAAGCCCGCGTTGAGCGACACCAAGACGTTCAATGACGACTACCTCGGCGTGTGGCACTTTGCGGACACGACCTGGAAGGAGTCTTCGCCGAACGCGCTCGCGACGACCGCGTACGGTACGCCGACCATCCGCGAATCGAAGGTCGGCAACGGTTTCTACAACGCCTCCGGCGCGAACCACCTCGAGACGGCGAACAATTCAAAGTGGCTGGCATACGCGAATACGAAGCAGCTCTCGGTTTCGGGCTGGTTCAAGATCAACACCGCCACTTCCAACATGCGTATCATTTCCTGCAAGTCGACGTGGAGCTCTGCCGGCGGTTTTGAAATCACCTCGCGCGATACGGCCGGCACTTCGCTGCTCGCCGGCTGCAACAACGACGCGCAGTATACAGGTACCGGCACGCCCAACCAGGTGAACGAATGGGTGCACTTCACGGTCATCTATGATGGTACGCTGGAGACGCCGGAATCGCGCATGTACATCAACGGCGTCTACAAGACCAAGGCGACCGGCGCCAACTACTGTCCGGTCACGAAGTCGGATCCGCTGGCGCTCGGCGGTACGCCGAATCCGACTCCGACCGTCAATCCTCTCTTGGGCGGACTCGACGAGGTCCGTCTGACGAAGACGGTCCTTTCCGAGGAATGGATCAAGGCCGATTACGACACCGCGAACAACCCCACCGGATTCTTCACGGAAGAGGACGACTACACGATCGTCACCGGCAGCACCTACGAGAATGTGGCGCCGGCCTACGGTACCACCGAATATGCCGGCTCGCACGTCCTCGCGTATGCCTATCCCGTGACGCCGATCGTCATTTCCGGCGATGTCACGTCGACGGCGGAGTACGGACTCTTCCAGTACTACGATGCCAAGGTGACGGTGAAGGAGGGCGGCACGCTGACGCTTGCGCGCATGACCCGCTTCGGTGAATACAATGTTCCGATGCCGCAGCACGTGCTGGGTGCGCACCTCGTCATCGAGGGCGGACTCGTCCAGTCGCCGAGCGGTTCACTTGACTATTCCGGTTTCAATCCGGCCAATCCCGGGGCAGAGACGCCCGCGCGTCCGATGCACATCGAGATGACGGGCGGCAAGTTCACCGTCAAGCTGAACGCCTGGCAGTCGGCCGCGAACATGACGAACATGGTCAATTCCACGGTCAACGTGGGCGGTACGGCGGAGTTCGCGCCGGGGGCCTTCGGCTGGCGCAACAGCGTGTCGGGCAATATCGGCACCTTCCGCTGGTATGTGACGATGGACGGCAACGGACGCTTTACGCTGCCGGCTTCGGGCGTGCCGAGCGTGGTCCATGTCGACGTGGCGGGTGGTACGCCGTCGCTCGGGTCCGAAGATGAATCGTACTTCTCCGGCACGCTCGAGCTGGCGGCGGGCAAGACGCTCGCGATCGCGGCGGGCACGGTGATCAACACCGGCGTGATTTCCGGCGAGGGCGCGTTCACCGTCGAGGATGGTGCGGTGTTCGACCTCTCGGAATCGGCTTCGAACGACACCGAATTTACCGGGTCCATCACCGTCAAGGCCGGCGGCGTGCTCATTCTCTCGTCGGACAAAACGCCCACCTACACGATCACCCTGGAGGCGGGTGCGCGCGTGATCGCCACGGTCGAAGACGTGCCCTCGGGTACGGCGCCGTTCCTAGGCGCGCTCGCGGCGGTGCCGGGCGAGGGCACGGCGACGATCGAGTTCGATCTGCCGCAGTCCGTGCCGCAGGGTTCGGCCTACACGCTTTCCACCTCGCAGCTGCCGGCGGGTTCTGCGGCGCATCTCGCGATCGCCTTCACGGGTGCGGCGGGTGAAACGACACAGGGCGTTGTGGAGCTCGGCGACGATGGCGAAGTCATCGCGCGTATCACCGATTCCGCCGCCAAGGGCGCGCTCGAATGGAAGGGCGGCGACTTCACCGGTACATCCTGGTGGCAGCACGGCAGTGCGGACGAGACGTTGTATGCGTTCATGCCCAATTTGCCGCTCTGGTTCACCGACCGCGGCGTCGAAACCACAGTCACTGCGTCGGAAGACGTGAAGAGCGGCGTGGTCACGTTCAACAGTGCGAAGGACTATGACTTGCGTGGCGCGAAGATCCTGGCCGACAAGGTGGTCAAGGATGGCACGGGCACGCTCACGCTCAACGGCAGCGGCTTTACCACCGAAGATTTCACGGTCAAGAGCGGCACGCTCGTGTTGGGTGATGCGGCGGCGCGTAACGTGCTGGGAGGCAATACTGCGACGCTCACGATCGAGGCCGGTGCGACGCTCGACCTCAACACGCAGGTGCCGACCAGCGGCGACACCAATCGCGGCGCCGTGTTGAACGATCACATCGTGACCATCACCGGCGAGGGTGTGGACGGCAAGGGCGCGATCACCGACCACAGCATCTACACTGCACTCTGGCAGTTCCAGCTGGGCCGCGTCCAGGTCAAGGGCGACGCCACCATCGGCGGCACCTGCCGTATCGACCTTCGCAAGGCGTCCAATTCCACGTTCGAAGGCCGTACCTGGCTCAAGGGCGGTTCGAACGACACGCTCAGGGTCAAGAACCACGTCGAGGAGACGACCAACTGCGGTTTGAACTTCAACAACACCGATGTCGAAATCGGCAAGATCGTGCTGGAAGAAGGCGGCATGATGGGATACGAAGTCGACACCGTCCTCAATGTTCCCGGCGGCGTCGAGATGAAGGCCGGCTCCCGCATCCATTACTGGAATGCGGCGAAGACGAAGGCGGCGATCGTCGTCACTGGCGAAGGCGCGGGCCTCAAGGCGTCGTCGGCTGACGCCAATACGCAGGACAAGCCCGTGACGATCCGGAACGGTGCGTCGCTTGATCTGCGCGGCGAGAAGGCGTTGTCGTTCAAGGACTGGTTCCTGAACGAGGGTGCGCTCACGGTTTCCGGCGGCACCCACAAGTTCCTCGACGCGGCGGTCACCAACAATGGTTCGATCGCGGTGAGCGGCGGAGAAATCGACCTCGGTCCTGCGGCGTTCGTCGGTTCGCTCGAGCCCACGGTCACGGGCGGTACGCTCAAGATTGGCGGCAAGACCGACTGGACGCCGGTGGACATGGCCTTCACGATGACGGGCGGTGTTCTCCGCTGGGGCTTTGGCGACGCCGACGGATTCCCGCTCGTGGATGCGGATAAGGTCGATACAAGCGGCATCACGGCCGGCGACATCTACTTCCACACCGGCAAGAGCGACACGATCCCGACGGCATTCACGGAAGCGGCGCCGGCCAAGGTCTTCATCCACAACACGACCGCCGACAGCATCACCACGCTGCCGTCCGGCAACTGGACGGTCAAGACGCTCCTCAGCATTGCGGACGGTGGCAATTACGGCTATCTGCGACTGGCCGACGGCGCGAATCTCACCGCCCAGGCCCTTGACATCGCGACGACGTCCGCCAGTTCGAAAAACGCCACGCTGGAGTTGCTGCCGGGTTCGACGCTGACCGTTCCGGGCGCTTTCTGCAACGGACGCTACAGCGGCGCCTCCGACTACATCCACACGGTGCTCATCAACGGCGGTACGCTCAACAATACCGGTACCACCAACTACCAGTCGGCGTATGACACGCCGCGGGCCTACACGATCCTGAATTCCGGCGTCTTCAACGTGACCGGCATCGACGTGCGTAACCGCGCCAGTTACATCTATGCCAACTCCGATGAACGGTTCACGATGAACGGCGGCACCCTCAACCTCGGCGCCAACGGTTTCTGGACGGTTCGTACTCGGTACGACCAGACCGACGTCGATCTGGTGGGCGGCCACTATGTGGCGGCGGCGAACCACGCGGTCCGCAAGTACGGCCTCTTGATGGCGACGGGCAATGCGCTCGACGGCGAGAAGGGCGAGGGGCTCACGCTCGACCTCAACGGCCACACCGTGGACCATTCCTACACGCCGCACTTCGGTGCGAGCGACGTGACGATCGTCGGCAATGGCACCTACACGACCAACCCGGATTGGCAAGGCATTGTGCACGGCAAGTGGACGGTCGCCACCGAACCTGCCGCCACGGTGAACCTCACCGGTTTCGCCGGTTTCGCGGGCGGCCTCGAACTCCAGGAAGGCACCTCGGCCGACTTGGGCATCTCCGGCGAGGGCGCAGTCGAGTTCGCCTATTTGCCGATGAGCTTTGATGTGGCCTACACCAATGTGGTGCTCAACAACGGTCCCATGCCGTCCGTTGCCTCGCACTTCCAGAAGATGCATCGCTACTATGCGAGCGGTGCGCCGGTGAACACCTGCTCCTTCGCGGTGCGCGGACAGTTCTACGTGCCCGAAGAAGATGCCGGCACCTGGACCTTCGCAGGCAACTACGACGACTACATCGGCCTGTGGGTCGACGGTTCCCGTGTGTTCTACCATGCCACCTGGAACTCGATCAACCGCAACACCGCCACAATCGGTGCGGGCTGGCACGACTTCGCCCTGATCGTCTACGACGGCACGGGCGGGCAGGGTACCTACATGTGGCAGAACGACAAGTGCCTGGGCTGGCGTAAGGGCGAGGTCACGTCGACGGCGGCGGCGGACTACAAGATCTTCGATACGTCCACCCTCCGCATGCGCGTCAAGCCGCAGTCGCCAACCATCGATGGCGTGACGGCCTATCGTACCACGCCTGGTTCGAGTTTTGCTTCCGAAGCGGCGCTTGCGGGGAACAACAACTGGACGCTCTATGGCGAGAACGTTTCGATGCAGGGCCTTCTCAACACGAAGGTCGCGGGCTTCCAGCAGACATGCGCATGCCGACTGACGGGTGGGTTCCTCGTCGACGAGGCGCATGAGGGCGAGTGGACGTTCTACTGCTCGTGGGACGACCGCATCCAGGTGAACATCGACGGCAAGCGCGCGGTCGATAATGGCGAGAGCTGGCAGAATCTCGGCCAGAACAAGGTCACGCTCAAGGCGGGCTGGCACTCCTTCGAAATCCGCGCACAGGACGGTAGCGGCGGCTACGGTCCAGATGCGAAGGCCATCAACGGCGGTTTGGCGGTGGCGGTGCAGCGTCCGGGCGACACGGCGAAGCAGCCGTTCGACGAACGCACGCTCACCTTCACCACGAAGTCTCTGCTGGCGCAGCGGGCGGAGAAGCCGGGTCTGGGCGGCGAGTCGACGATCGCGGCGAACGCCGAACTTCGCAACGGCCTGCCGTGGACCGGGAACAATCTTCTTGGCCGCTACTGCCCGATCTACGGTTCGATCGGCGGCGCGGGTGCCCTTACGGGTGCGTTCCGCTTCACGGGCGACGACAACTGCTGGCGCGTGAAGGCCGACCATCGTTCGGTGACGGAGAAGCTCGTGTTCGAAAATGCCGATGAGAACACCCTCGCGGGACTCAAGAAGATCCACGTGGAGTTCTCGGAACGTCCGACCACCGAGTACTTCGAACTCTCCAATCCGCTCGGCTTGACGGCGGAGACGGTGGCCGGTATCAAGGTTGAAGCGCCGATTCCGGATGCGTTGCGGACGGACTTCGATGGCGACAGCACCGACTTCGAGTTCACGGCGGTGCTCCGGAACGGCAAGCTCTGCCTGAAGAACGGCCATCCGAAGAACGGCACCGTGCTCTTCCTGCGCTAATCGCAGATTGAAGACAGATACGGCGACGCCTCAAACATGTAAGGATGTGTTGAAAGGAAAGAAGATGGTGTCTCTAAAATCTATATCCAGTCGGCCTATGGCATGAATGATCCGAGTCAAGCGGCGCGTGAGAAGCTGCCGCTTATTGCCGAAATTTCGAAGAGGTGTTCCGCAAGCGCGAGAGAGGCGGGGAAGCGGATGAAGAACGATCCGTGGTGCCTGGGCATTACCGCTCATGCTTTAAAGAACTGTGCGGGAAAGGGGAGATTATGCTATAATGTGCGACATGGAAAAGATCACAACAGACATCTCGACGTTCGAGAACTTGCGCAAGGCGGGGTATGTCTATGTCGACAAGACGGATCTTCTGTGGCGGCTTGTCGCGGAGACGGAAGGACGCCAGTTCTTCATCTCGCGTCCACGGCGGTTCGGGAAGTCGCTCATGCTCTCGACCCTGCAGGCGATTTTCGAGGGGAAGC
>JAKSOY010000003.1 GCA_024405255.1 Kiritimatiellia bacterium | reverse complement strand
ACGAGCCGCCGGTTCTCTTCGCCGACGAACCGACCGGCAACCTCGACACGAAGAGTTCAATTGAGATCATGAAGCTTTTCACCGAGCTGTCAAACGAAGGCATCACCATTGTCATGGTGACGCATGAAGACGACATTGCCGCCTACGCCAAACGCCATCTGCTGATGCGCGACGGACATCTCATCAAGGACGACAAGGGAGGTGTGCAATGAACATCTTCATGATCCTCAAGGTGTCGATTCGCGCCATCTGGCGCAATAAGACGCGTTCGTCCCTGACGATGCTGGGCATCATCTTCGGCATCGCGGCGGTCATCATCGTCCTCGCCATCGGCAAGGGCGCGAGCCAGAACATGGTCGCGCAGATCGCCAAGATGGGCGACAACGTGGTGATGATCTTCTCCGAACAGCGCCACGCGGCCGCCGGCGTACACGGCGGTGCGGGCGAAGGACAGAGCCTCACGGCGTCCGACGGTATCGCCATTCGCCGCGAACTTGCCCATCTGTTGAAGGCGCAAAGTCCCGAAGTGCGCACGCAGATGCAGATCGTCTTCCAGGACAAGAACTGGAACACGACCGTCTACGGTTGTTCGACGGAATTCCCCGTCATCCGCAACTGGCAGATCATCGAAGGCGACTTCTTCTCGGAACAAGAGGAAAAGCAATGCGCCCGCGTGTGCGTGCTGGGACAGACCGTTGCACAGAACATCTTCCCGAACCGCGATCCCGTGGGCCAGACGCTTCGTATCGGCAACATGCCGTTTAAAGTCAAGGGCCTGATGGAAGTGAAGGGCGTCGGCGGCATGGGTCAGGACCAGGACGACGCCGTGCTTGCGCCCTACACGACGGTGCGGCGCGTCTTGCAGGCGTCGACGTTCCCTGACAACGTACGCCAGCTCAAACTCTCGCTCTACTCGATGGATCAGATCGATGAAGCGAAAAAGGAGATCGGCGCGTTGTTGCGTCAGCGTCATCGTCTGAGCGATACGGCGGATGACGACTTCCGCATCATCGACATGGCCGAGATCACGTCCACGATGAGCGGCGTCTCGAATACGATGACCGTTCTGCTCGCCGCCGTGGCGGCAATCTCGCTCCTGGTCGGCGGCATCGGCATCATGAACATCATGCTCGTGAGCGTGACGGAGCGCATTCGCGAGATCGGTCTGCGCATGGCCATCGGCGCGACGCCGGTGAACATCCTGTCGCAGTTCATCCTCGAAGCCATCCTGCTCTCGACCGTCGGCGGCGGCATCGGTGTCGCGCTCGGCGTCGCCGGGGCAAAATCGCTTGGCGAAATGCTGGGGTGGCCGATCCTCATCGAAAGCACGTCCACGCTCATCGCGTTTCTCTTCTCGTCGTTTGTCGGCATGTTCTTCGGTTTCTATCCCGCCTGGCGGGCGAGCCGCCTCAACCCGATCGACTGCCTGCGTTACGAATGAGTCACTTGCCTTTTGTCCTTCATTTTGCTAAAATTGACTCCGAGGACAATAGGTTGGCGCAAGTTTAAAGTCAATAATGAACAAGGAAGCAATGAGTATGAGCAAGACAGAGATGAATCGTCGTGATTTCATGAAGTTGAGTGCTGCCGGTGCGGCTATGACGGCGTTGCCGGGCATCCTGAAGGCCGAGCAGGCCCCTGCGCTCGCGAAGGGTGCGTACTACCGCGCGAACGAGACCGTGCGTGTCGCGTGCGTCGGCTATTCCGACCGTTTCCGCGGTTCGCTGCTGCCGAGTTTCTGCTCGCACAAGGGCAAGCTTAATTTCGACATGGTCGCCGTGGCCGACCTGTGGAAGAAGCGTCTGTTCGAACATGCGAAGCCGGAACTCGAGAAGAAGCTTGGACATGAAATCAAGGCGTACGGCAGCGATGTCGAACTCTACGCGCAGGCGAAGGACATCGATGCCGTGATCATTTCGACGGCCGACTTCCAGCACGCGCAGCATGCGACGCATGCCGTCAATGCGGGCAAGGACGCCTACTGTGAAAAGCCGATGGCGGAAGACATGTATTCCGCGAACATGCTGCTCGATGCGGTGAATGCGAAGCGCAACGCCGGCTTCGCGCCGGGCGCCGTGCTGCAGATCGGTTCGCAGCGCCGGAGCGGTCCCGCGTATCATGCGGCGAAGGCCTATCTCGAGAGCGGCAAGTTCGGCAAGCTCACGTTTGTGGACCTCTGCTGGAACGTGAACCAGAACCGCCGCTGGCGTCGTGACGAGAAGCTGGTGAAGTCCCTCAAGAAGGAGGACATCGATTGGAATCTCTGGCTGCTGGACCGCGATCCGGCGAGCTATGCGTTCGATCCGCGCAAGTACCTCGAGTTCCGTCTCTTCTGGCCGTTCTCCTCGGGCATTCCGGGTCAGTGGATGTGCCACCAGATCGACACGGTCGGCTGGTATACGGGTCTGCAGTATCCGTTGAGCGCCGTCTCGTCGGGCGGCATCTATGCGTGGGACGACGGCCGTATGAGCTACGACACGTTCACGACGATTCTCGAGTACGGTCCGTCCAAGCTGAACGACAAGGGCTTCCAGGCGATCTTCTCCTCGCGCCAGACGAACAGCGCGCGCGGCAATGTCGAGAAGTACCACGGGCCGAACGGCACGATCGACCTCTGCGCGGGCAAGTTCTCGAACGAAGGCGTGGAGGGCAGGAAGCGTAAAGAAGGCAAGCTCACGGAACACTACCAGGCAGCGGCGACCGCCGCCAACACGGGAAGCGATCCGCTCACGAGCGCGCATATGTGGAACTGGATGGAATGCGTGCGTGCGCGTAAGAATCCGAACGCGAGCGTCGAGGCCGGCTATGGTCACGCGATCGCCCTCATCATGGCGAACGCCGCGAGCCGCACGGGCTGCAAGGCCACGTTCGATGCCAAGAAGCGCCAGGTGATGGTGAACGGCAAGGTGTTCGTCGGCTACAATTCGACGGTCACGGGCAAGCTCGCCTAATCATTCCAATGAGTATGAAAGACAGGGTGCAGACATCCAAAGTGAATGTCCGCACCTTGTCTTTTGTTTGAAGACAATACGAGGACAACATGAAGACACAGATAGTCATCTCCCTTGCATTCGCCGCATCGCTTGCGGCGTGGGCTGTCAACGACTGGGAAAATACCGAAGTCAATTCGATCAACCGTGAACCGGCGCGTGCCTATTCGATGCCGTTGGCGGACGAGAAGGCCGCGTTCACGGATGCGCTCGAACCCGAGACGCCGTTCCGCCAGTCGCTCAACGGTACATGGAAGATCAGCTGGTGCGGCAACCCGGCGGAACGTCCGACGGATTTCTGGAAGACGTCGTTCGACGATTCGCGCTGGCATACGATCGACGTACCGAGCTGCGTCGAGATGCGTGGCTTCGGTTCGCCCGGCTACACGAATGCCACCTATCCGCATGCGAACAAGTGGCCGTTGATTCTCGATCGTCAGAGCGGCAAGCCGGACTACAATCCCGTGTCGTCCTATCGTCGCACATTCACGCTGCCGGAGAACTGGAAGGGACGCGACGTCTTCATCCGTTTCGACGGCGTCTATTCGGCCTACTATGTGTGGATCAACGGCGTGCAGGTGGGCTACGCCGAAGACTCCAAGCTGCCGAGCGAGTTCAACATCACGAAGTACCTGACGAACGGAGAGAACCTCGTTGCGGTCGAGGTCTACCGCTGGTGCGACGGCAGCTACCTCGAGGACCAGGACATGTTCCGCTTCTCGGGCATCTACCGTGATGTGTCGCTCTTCGCGACGCCCAAGGTGCGTCTTGACGACTTCAAGGTCGAGACCACGCCGGATGCCGCGTTCAAGGATTGGACGCTTTCGCTGAAGACCACCGTGCGTGGCGGTACGAATCCCGTCGCTGCGACGCTCTACGATGCCGACTTCAAGAAGGTCGGCGACGTTGACAAGGATGGCAAGCTCACGGTCAAGAACGCGAATCAGTGGAGTGCTGAAGCTCCGTACCTCTACACGCTCGTGATGAAGGCGGGCGAAGACGTGCGTGCCTGCCGTGTGGGTTTCAAGGATGTCAAGATCGTTGGCGACACGTTGTACTTCAACGGCAAGAACATCAAGTTCAAGGGCGTCAACCGCCATGAATGCTCGCCCGACAACGGCCGTACCGTTTCGCTTGCTGAAATGGTCCGCGACGTGACGCTCTTCAAGCAGTTCAACATCAACACGGTGCGCACCTCGCATTATCCCGATCACCACACCTGGTACGATCTCTGCGACAAGTATGGCGTCTACGTGTGCGCTGAAGCGAACGTGGAAGGGCACGAGCCGGGTTATGGCGCTGCCGGTCTCGGTCGCCACAAGGAATGGTACAGCACGATTCTCGAGCGCAATCTGCGTCATGTCGAAAACTACAAGAACCACCCGGCCGTCTTCCTCTGGTCGATGGGCAACGAGACGGGACATGGCGACGGTTTCCGCGCGGCGATCAAGGCCGTGCATGAACTCGACGCGACGCGTCCCGTGCACTGGGAACGCGGCAACCAGGATGCCGACGTCGATTCGACCATGTACCCGACCGTGGAATGGCTCCGCTCGCGTGGACAGAACGGCAAGAAGGCGTTCTTCATGTGCGAATACGCCCACGCAATGGGCAATGCCCTGGGCAATTTCAAAGAGTACTGGGACGAGTTCTACAGCTACAACTGCCTCTCGGGCGGCTGCATCTGGGACTGGATCGACCAGGCCATCTGGAAGTACACGGATCGGGTCGATCCGAAGACCGGCAAGCGCGAACGCTACTTCGCATTCGGCGCTGATCACGACGAACAGCCGAATAGCGGTCCGTTCTGCGTGAACGGCGTGATCGATCCGTTGCGTTCGGTCACGGCGAAGCTCGTCGAAGTCGGCCACGTCTACCAGAACCTCGTCATTGAAGACTTCAATGCGCAGACGGGTGTCGCCAAGCTCTGGAACCGCAATGGATTCACCCGCGCCGACGCCTTTGCGGGCCGTTGGACGCTGCTCGCCGACGGCAAGCCGGTCGAGTCGAAGACGTTTGACGTGCCGGCGGTGAAGCCGCTTGACCGCGGGACGTTCACGGTGTCGTTCAACCCGTCGAACTTCAAGCCCGGCGTCGAATACTTCGTCAACTTCGAATTCAGTCTCAAGGCCGATACGTGCTGGGCGAAGAAGGGCTACGTGATTGCGCGTGACCAGATGCTTGTGCGTCCTGCGAAGAAGATCGCGTGCGAGCCGGTTGCCGGTTCGGTCAAGGTGACGGAGAACGACAAGACGGTGACGGTCAAGGCAGGCGGTACCACCGCCGTGTTCTGCCGCAAGTCGGGAACGCTGTGCGAACTCGAAATGAACGGCAAGACGATCCTCAAGGATCCGGTGCCCGGTGTGGTGACGGGTCCGCAGCTCACGTGCGAGCGTGCATTTACCGACAATGACTGCTGGCTGCGCAACAACTTCTACACCAGCGGTCTCACCCAGTTGCGCTACCATGCGCGTCCGCTGACCGTCAAGGAGGCCGATGGCGTGGTGACGGTTGTTGCGGAGGTGCAGGTGACGGGTTCGAAGAGCGCCGGTTTTGCACACACGGCCGAGTGGACGTTCCGCGCCGATGGTTCGGCCACTGTCAAGAACACGGTCAAGCCGCACGGCACGATGCCCGAGCGTCTGCCGCGCCTCGGTACGACGTGGCAGCTCGATCCGTCGCTCGAGCAGATGGCGTACTATGGTCGCGGTCCGCGCGAGAACTACATCGACCGCAAGACGGCGTCGTTTCTCGGCTGGTGGGAATCGACCGTGACCGAGCAGTACGAACCGTATGTGCGCCCGCAGGACAACGGCTACAAGTGCGATGTCCGGACGGTGCAGTTCACCGACAAGTCGGGCCGTGGCGTGAAGTTCACCTGCGAAGAACCGCTCTTCGTCCAGGCGTTGCACTATGGACGCGAAGAGCTCGAATTCGCGCGTCATCGCAATGGTCAGCAGCGTTTCCGCGGCATCCTGTCGGAACGTCCGGAAGTGATGCTGAACCTCGATCTGCGCCAGATGGGCCTGGGCGGCGCAAGCTGCGGTCCGCGTCCGATGGGCAAGTATCTTTTCCCGACGAAGGACGAGACCTGGAGCGTCACGCTCACGCCCGTGGGCGGTCCCGCCAAGAAGTTCTTCGGCCTCTTCTGAGGTTTGCCCAAAGGGGGCAATTTGTGATATAATTACATCATCTCCGTGCGGACATTTTTCTCCGCACGGAATTGAAGGAAGGTAATAAAATGAATAGACGAGACTTTTTCAAGATGGGCGCGGCTGCTGCGGCGGTGGCGGCGGTGGGTCGACGGACCCAGGGTGCGGAATTGCCGGGATTCGGCGAGGGCGCTCCGAAGCCGATGAACAATCCGATTTGGCTGATGACCTCTGCATTCGCCGGCGATCGTACCTTTGAAGATGTGGTGAAGCGTGCGCAGAGTGTCGGTGCGCAGGGACTGGAAGTCTGCGTGTTCCGTCGTGACACGGACCGTGCGGACCACATCGCCACGCACCTCGACTACGAACATTTCGGCGTCGAAGAAGCGAAGCGCGTGATCGAGCTCTGCAACAAGACGGGCATGCGCATTTCCATTGGCGCGTATGACAACCTCATCGGCGCCAAGACCGAACAGCTGCAGGAAATCAACCAGAACCACATCCTCAAGCTCATCCGCATGGCGGCCTTGCTGGGCGGCGATGCGAACGACGTCGTGTGCGGCACGTTCGTCGGCTACGATCACATTCTGGGTCGTCAGGATGGCGGGTTCGAGAAGAACCTCAACAAGTTCAAGAAGGTCTTCACGCCGATCCTCCGCTACGCGAAGTCGCTGGGTGTGACGCTCTGCGTCGAGAACTGTCCGATGGAAGGCTGGCAGTCGGCTTCGGCGCCGGATTGCTACAACAACCTGCCGGGCTGCCTGGCGGCGCGCAAGTTGATGTATGCGATTCTGGACGACGACATTTCGTGGTCGTTGCAGGAGACCTACGATCCTTCGCACGACATCTGGCAGCATATCGATCCGAGCGACGTGATCGAAGCGATGGACTTCAAGCGTCTGCGCCGCGTCCACATCAAGGGCACGCGCAACTTCCCGACCACGGCGGATGCCGTGCATTGGGGCCGTCTCTATCCGGAACAGGTGGTCGACCCGAAACTCGCCAAGAAGGCCGGTGTACCGATTGCCGCGAACGAATGGGCGCGTCTCAACTACGAGCCGCGTCTGCCGGGCTTCGGCGGCAGCGATTCGTGCGATTGGACGAAGTTCCTCCAGACGCTGATGAAGAAGGGCTTCAAGAACCCATTCGTCATCGAAAACGAGGGATGCAATTCGTCCCACACCGGCAATATGGGCGCCACGCTTCAGGGCTTCAAGGCGACCATCCTCAACACGGCGCCGGTCATCTGGAATCTCGGCGCGAACGGTTTTGCGTTCGACACGGCCGCGCTCAAGCCGATGAAGGCCCCGACGAAGGACCTTCCGGTCGTGACCATGAAGCAGCTTAACGGCTAGGTTTTAGGTGTTAGGTGTTAGTTTTTAGAGAGTGCTAAGACCATAAGGCAAATCAGATAAATTTTAATCCAAAGAAAGGCTAAAACAATGAAGATGAACAGAAGAGATTTTCTGGCGGCCATGGGTGCGGCGGGTGCCGCTTTCGCGCTGCCTTCGTTCGGTGCTCTCAAGCCCGTGGGCAACGTGGCGGTGCAGCTCTATTCGATCCGCGGCTTCATCAAGAAGAACGGCATCGAGAAGGCGCTTGAAGAAGTGGCCAAGATCGGCTACAAGGGCGTCGAGCTGGCCGGCGAGTGGGGCAAGAGCGGCAAGGAGTGGAAAAAGATGCTGGCGGACAACGGCCTCATCGCCTGCGGTACGCATGTCGGCCGCGATGCCTTCTCGCCTGACAATGTGAAGAAGACCTGCGAACACAACCTCGAGTTCGGCAACAAGACCATCATCTGCCCCGGCGGCGGCAACTTCCCGGGCAAGAACCAGAAGCTTGACGACTTCCTCAAGATGCTCGTCGACTACTACAACACGGCGGCGGAACAGGCGGCCGGGTTTGGCTGCAAGGTCGGTCTGCACAACCATACCGGCGAATTCGACCGCAAGCTTTCCTGCGGCACCACCTATTGGGATTACTTCTTCACCAATACGCACAAGAACGTGTGCATGGAGCAGGACGTCGGCTGGACCGCCTGCGCCGGTTACGATCCGTGCGAACAGTACAAGAAGTATCCGCATCGTTCCCCCACGCTTCACGCGAAGGAGAACGGCATGGGCCGCGGCGTCAAGAAGTTCGATGCCATTCTCGGCAAGCCGGGTTGCGATGCGGAAGGCAAGGTCTGCGCCGTGGGTGTGCAGTGGAAGAAGCTCATGACGACGGCGGATGCCGACGGCGTGCAGTGGTGGGTGGTCGAATGCGAGCGCCATGACAATACGCTCGACGCCATCAAGCCGTCCTTCGAGTATCTCAAGAGCATCGGCCGCTGCTAACGACGGGAACATTTGAACATGCAACAGTCCTGCATTTCACGACGTGCATTCGTGGGGGGCCTCGGCGCGGCATGCGCAATGCCCGCGCTCGCGGTTCCCCCGCCGCAGAAGAAGATCGTCGGCGTTCAGCTCTATTCGCTCATTGCCTACATTCGCAAGAACGGTCTGGAAAAGGCCCTTGCAGATGTGGCGAAGATCGGCTACGGGGCCGTCGAATTCCAAAGCCTTTGGGGCAAAACGGCCGCCCAGCTCAAGAAGATCCTGGATGACACCGGTCTTGTGGCGTGCGGGGCGCATGTTCGAACGAAGGATTTCTCGCCTGAGCGAATCAAGGCGACCAGCGAATTCCATCGAACGTTCGGCAACAATCTGCTCATCTGCGCGGGTGAAGGGAACTTCCCGCGCAAAGGGCAGCCGCTTGATGATTTCCTCAAGCGGCTGGTCGACTACTACAACAAGGCCGCTGAAACGGCGGCGCAGTATGGCTGCAAGATCGGTCTTCACAACCATACGACCGAGTTCGACCTCAAGATGAAGGACGGAACGACCTACTGGGACTATTTCTTCTCGCATACGCGTCCTGAAGTGTGCATGGAACACGATGTGGGCTGGACTCTCGCGACGGGCAACGATCCCTGCGAGCAGTGGCGCAAGTACCCGCATCGTTCGATCACCATGCACGCGCGGGAAAATGGCGGACGCAAGATGGCGGGGAAGTCGTTCGACGGCATCCTCGGAAAGCCGGCCCCGGGATACAAGGGCGTCAACTGGGCGGAAGTCTCCGCCACCTGCGACGCCGATGGCGTGAAGTGGTGGATCTTCGAATGCAGCACGCATTTCGATTCGCTTCTGGCAGTCTCGGAATCGTTCAAGTTCCTGCAGCGTCTCGGACGTTGCTAGGCAATCGACAGTAACAGATCAAAATCGACAGCAACAATTCAGCGTAGAATAAAAAGGAAAAAACAGATGAATCTCAACAGAAGAAACTTTTTGTTTGGTTCGGCCGCAGCGGCGACGCTCGTGGGCCATGCGGCGACGGCGATTCCGCCGCGCGTGCTCAAGGCCGGTGAAAAGGCGAATGTGGCGATGATCGGTCTCGGCATTCAGGGCCGTACCGCGCTTCTGCCGCAGTTCCTCAGCCAGTACGATCACGGTGCGAAGGTCGTGATGGTGTGCGACGTCGACAAGACGCGTCGTGAAGAGGCCGCGAAGCGCGTGAACAGCTACTACGGCAAGCGGAAGATCGAAAGCAACTGCAAGATGGTGGCCGATTTCCGCGACGTGCTCAAGGACCCGTCCATCGACATGGTCTGCATCGCGACGCCGGACCACTGGCACGCCTACATCGCCGTCGAGGCGATGAAGGCCGGTAAGGACGTCTATTGCGAAAAGCCGCTCACGTACAATGTGGACGAGAGCCGCAAGGTCATCGCCGCGCAGGCGAAGTACAACCGCGTGTTCCAGACGGGTTCGATGCAGCGCTCCTGGCGCGAGTTCCGTACGGCCTGCATGGTCGTGCGCAACGGCTTCATCGGCGACCTCAAGTTCGTGGATGCGAACTACGGCCGTGGTGGTAACAAGCTGGGCGGTCCGAGCCACCCGATCCGTTTCTTCGACGATCCGAAGAACGCGGCGAAGGAGAGCGAAGGTTTCGAGCAGCTCGGCGCTTGGGGCTGGGATATGTGGCTCGGCCCGGCGAAGTGGCGTCCGTATTCGAACCAGCTCGCGCCGAAGGGTGTGAACAACTGGTACCCGATGTTCTGGCGTTTCGATGACGATTTCGCGACGGGCTATAATGGCGACTGGGGTGCGCATCACCTTGACATCGCGCAGTGGGGCATGGATATGGACAAGAGCGGTCCGTACCAGATCATCCGTTCGATGGAACCGTATTCGACCGACCTCAACCATGGCGGCCGCCGTCAGTTCGGTATGAAGATGCTCTTCAAGGGCAAGGCCGGCGACATCGAGCTCTATCACGGTCCGTTCGGCACGTGGGGCACGGTGTTCTACGGCACGAAGGGTGTTGTGGCGGTCAACCGCGGCAAGATCGCCGTGTGGGAAGGCGATGTGGGTACGCCCACGCCGGAAATCCGTCAGGCGCTCGCCGACATGAAGCCGGTCGCCGGACTCAAGCTCATCGCCGCGTCCGTCGGCAAGGACTATGGTACGGACTGCCTCGTGAAGACGGATAACCGCCTCGCGGGCACCTGCGATGCGCTCGACAAGAAGTACAGCCTCGCGACTGCGCCGGTGCAGCTCTACAAGAGCCCGAACCAGGTTCAGAACTTCGTCGAATGCTACTTCACGCGCAAGACCACGATCTCGCCGGCTGAAGTCGGTGGCCGCGGCGCCGTGCTGTGCCAGCTCTGCAATATGAGCTATGTCTATGACACGGGCTTTGGTTGGGATCCGATCAAGATGGACTTCCCGGAAGGCTGCTCCTGCCGTAAGATGGGCATCTCGCTCAAGCGTGACTACTGCCGTAACGGTTGGGAAGTCGTGGTTTAATCCCGTTTCAGAACAAGGAGTCTACCATGAGTGCACAGTACGAAGCTGCGAAAAAGCAGTATGCCGCATTGGGCGTCGACACGGAGAAGGCCATCAAGGCGCTCCAGAGCATCTCGATCTCGATGCATTGCTGGCAGGGTGATGACGTCTGTGGTTTTGAGAATGACGCCGGTGCGACCGGCGGCATTCAGACCACGGGCAACTATCCCGGCAAGGCCCGTACGCCCGAAGAGCTGATGCAGGATGTCGAGTTTGCGATGTCCCTGATTCCAGGGAAGCATCGTCTCAATCTTCACGCCTGCTATGGTGTGCATAAGAACGGACTCGTCGACCGCGACAAGATCGGCCCCGAACAGTTCGAGCCGTGGGTGAAGTGGGCGAAGAAGACGGGCGTTAAGCTCGACTTCAACCCCACTTTCTTCTCGCACGCGAACGTCAAGGACGGTCTTACGCTATCGAGCCCCGACAAGAAGATCCGCGAGTTCTGGATCAAGCACGGCGTGCAGTGCCTGAAGATCGCCGAGTACTTCGGCAAGGAGCTGAAGAGCCCCTGCGGCATCAACTTCTGGATGCCCGACGGTCTCAAGGACGAACCGAGCGATCGTCTCGGTCCGCGTCAGCGCATGGCGGAGTCTCTGGACAAGATCTTCAAGTACAACTACGACAAGAAGGCCTGTGTGCCGTTCCTCGAGTCGAAGCTCTTCGGCATCGGCGTGGAAAGCTACACGGTCTGCTCGCACGAGTTCGTGATGGGCTACGCCCTCAAGCAGAAGATCCTCGCGTTGCTCGATATGGGACACTTCCATCTCTCCGAAAATGTGGCGGACAAGATCAGCTCGTTCCTCATGTTCTTCGGCAAGGTGGCGTTCCACATCTCGCGTCCGGTGCGTTGGGATTCCGACCACGTGATCCGCGTGAACGACGATCTGCGCAATGCGGCGCACGAAATCGTTCGCATGGGCCCGAAGAACTTCATCATTGCGCTTGACTATTTCGATGCGTCCATCAACCGCGTGGCGGCGTGGGTGCTGGGCATGCGCAATATGCAGAAGGCGCTTCTGGAAGCGCTGCTCGAGCCGAAGGAAACGCTGAAGACGCTTCAGGACGGCGCGCAGTTCACCGAACAGCTCGTCCTCCAGGAAGAGCTCAAGACGTATCCGATGGGCGCCGTGTGGGAAGAATTCTGCGCGCGTGCGAAGCAGCCGGCGAACGAAAGCTGGATGGCCGAAGTGCTCAAGTACGAGCGCGACGTCCAGTCCAAGCGCGTCTAAGGCAAAGGCACTGATCGCATGAGAGCCTGTTGGAGATGGTTCGGCGACGGTGATCCACTCTCGCTGGCGGAAATCCGCCAGACGGGAGTGGAGGATATTGTCGCTGCACTCTATGAGCGGAAACCGGGGGAAGCCTGGCCGCTCGACGAAGTCCGCGCACGTGCCGAGAAGGTGCGTGCCGCCGGGCTTGCGTGGACAGTGGTTGAATCGATACCTGTCCATGAAGACATTAAGAAGCATACGGGGAATTGGAAGCAGTACATCGAGAACTATAAAGCCTCTCTTCGTGCCGTTGCGGCCTGCGGGGTGAAGACGGTGTGCTACAATTTCATGCCCGTGTTGGATTGGACGCGCACCGATGTGCAGACTCGTCTGGACGACGGTTCGATCGTGATGACGTACAATCCCTACGAAATCGCCGCATTTGACATTTTCGCGCTGAAGCGTCCCGGAGCGACCGAGACCTACGATGCCGAAACTGTCGAAAAGGCGAAAGAGGTCTGGGCGAAGGCGACGGACGCGGATAAGACGCGTCTTGAGAAGACGATTCTCATGGGCTTGCCCGGTACCGTTGACGATCTGACCCCTGACGAGTTCCTTTCACAGGTGCGCGAGTATGCATCTGTTGGCGAACAGGGGCTGCGCGATCACCTTTACGGATTTCTGAATGACATTACGCCGGTTCTTGAGGAGACCGGACTGACAATGGCCATCCACCCGGATGATCCGCCGTATCCGATCTTCGGCTTGCCGCGTATTCTTTCGAATGCAGAGGACATGCGAAAGATGTGCGAGGCGTGTCCGAGCGAGCGAGTCGGTTTCACGCTCTGCACGGGATCGCTCGGCGGCAGCCTTGCGAACGACGAGGTTGCAATCTTCCATGAGTTTGCGCGTCGCATCCATTTCTGCCACTTCCGTAATCTCGTCTATGCGCCGAACGGCGTGTTCCGTGAGTCGGAAAGCCATTTGACCGGCAAGGTCGACATGCCTGCACTCGTACTCGAATTGCTGCGCGAAGAGAAGCGGCGTGGCGAAAAGATTTTCCTGCGACCCGATCATGGCCGACAGTTCTTCATCGACAAGGATCGTCCTTGCTATTGGGGATATTCTTTCGTCGGTCGTATGACTGGTCTCTCGGAACTGCGCGGACTCGAATGCGGTCTGCGTCGGGCTTATGGACTTTAATTGCATTTACTGAAACACGAGGAGAAGTTTATTATGAAGTTGACTCTTGACTCGATCCGCACCCAGGCGGCCGAGTGGCAGGCGGCCAATGTTGTGCTGCCGAAATTCGACATTGATGCGGTTCGCGCCCAGACAAAGGCAACGCCCGAGTGGGTGCATTTTGGTGCTGGCAATATCTTTCGCGGATTTATCGGCTCTCTCAATCAGCGTCTGTTGAACGAGGGCCTTGCCCAGACGGGTATCATCGCCTGCGATACGTTCGACTATGACATCATTGATCAGATCTATGATGCGCACGATTCGCTCACACTGAACGTGTTGCTCAATCCGGATGGTACGACTTCACGTGAAGTGCTCGCGGGTGTTGCTTGCGGCGTCAAGGCGAACTTCGCCGATCCGGCGAGTGTCGAAAAACTGACGGCGATTTTTACGGCTCCGTCGTTGAAGATGCTGTCGTTCACGATTACCGAGAAGGGGTATGCCCTCAAGAAGCCGGATGGCACCTACCTTCCCGTTGTCGAAGCGGATATGCAGGAGGGTCCTGCAAAGGCCCGCCACGCGATGGCAATCGTCTGTGCGCTTCTCTTCAAGCGTTTCCAGGCGGGTGCGCTGCCGCTCGCCGTTGTCTCGATGGACAACTGTTCGCACAATGGCGAGAAGCTGATGGGCTCGGTTCTGGCGATGGCCGAAGCCTGGAAGGCGAATGGGTTTGTCGGTGACGACTTCCTCGCCTATCTCAAGGATGAGTCGAAGGTTGCATTCCCGTGGTCGATGATCGACAAGATCACGCCGCGTCCGCATCCGATGGTGCAGGAGTCGCTCGCGAAGGACGGCATCGAGGGCATGGAGCCGATCATCACGTCCAAGAAGACGTTCATTGCGCCGTTTGTGAATGCCGAAAAGCCGCAGTATCTCGTGGTCGAAGACAAGTTCCCGAATGGCCGTCCGCCGCTTGAAAAGGCCGGCGTCTACTTCTGCGACCGCGACACGGTCAATATGACTGAGAAGATGAAGGTGACGACCTGCCTCAATCCGCTTCACACGGCGATGTCGATGTACGGGTGCCTCTTGGGCTACACGCTCATCTGCAAGGAGATGGAGGATTCCGATTTGGTCAACCTGGTGAAACGCCTTGGCTATGTGGAAGGGCTGCCCGTCGTGGTGGATCCCAAGATCCTGTCGCCGAAAGCGTTCATCGACGAAGTTGTCAACGAACGTCTGCCGAATTCGTTCATGCCCGATGATCCGCGCCGCATTGCGACCGACACGTCGCAGAAGGTCGGCATTCGCTTCGGCGAGACGATCAAGAGCTATCTGGCCCAGGGGCGCGATCTTGAGACGCTCGTGGCGATTCCGCTGGCTCTGGCCGGCTGGATGCGCTATCTCCTTGCCGTGAACGACCAGGGCGAGGCGATGGAGGTTTCGGCCGATCCGCTGAAGGACGATCTTCAGGCGCAGCTGAAGGGCATCGTCTGGAACGATCCATCTTCCTACAAGGGCGAACTTAAGAACATCCTTGCCAATGCGTCCATCTTTGGTACGGATCTCACCAAGACGACGTTGGCGTCCCGCATTGAAGCCTACTTCCTCGCGCTACTCGCGGGTCCGGGTTCGGCGCGTCGTCTTCTGCAAAAGGAGCTGGCATAATCCAGCCGGATTTTCCTTATTAAAAAATAAAAATCCCGTCTTGTATTCAAGGCGGGATTTTGCTATAATATACCTCGTTTTCCACGATGGCGGGAGTAGATCAATTGGTTAGATCAACAGATTGTGATTCTGTGGGTTGCGGGTTCGAGTCCCGTCTCCTGCCCCATTTGAAACCGTTCGGTGATGCCGAGCGGTTTTCGCATTTAGTAGAAATAGGCAAGGCATGAACAACGACAAGAGACTATCTGATCAGAAACTACTTGACGAGTATTTGCATCGGATATTGAACTCGAAGGTCTATGAAGTCGTATCTTCGACTCTTCTGCAGGAAGCATTTCCGCTTTCAAAGGAACTAGAAAATACGATTTTTTTAAAGCGTGAGGATCAGCAGTGTGTCCATTCTTTCAAGATTCGTGGCGCTTACAATAAAATGGCGCAATTGACGCGAGAAGAACGTGAGAAGGGCGTTTTAGCCGCTTCTGCGGGCAACCACGCGCAAGGTGTTGCTTTCAGCGCCAAAAAGCTTGGATGCAATGCGACGATTGTCATGCCCGTTACGACGCCTGAGATTAAGATCTCATCCGTTGAGAGCTATGGTGCAAAGACTGTTCTCGTAGGCGATTCCTATTCAGACGCTGCGTCAGAAGCCTCACGAATTCTGAAAGAGAATGGCTGTGCGTTCATCCCGCCTTATGACGACCCTGATGTCATTGCAGGGCAAGGCACCGTGGCCAAGGAAATTCTTGATCAGCATCCTTCAAAGCTTGATGCCGTCTTCGTTCCTGTAGGAGGTGGTGGATTTGCGGCAGGTGTAGCAGTCTACATTAAAGCAGTTCGCCCAGAAGTGAAGGTTTACGGGGTTGAGCCGGAAGATTCAAACTGCATGTTTCAGTCAATCAAAGCAAAACGTCGAATAGAACTTAAGGGTGTTGGACTTTTTGCCGATGGTGTGGCCGTCAAGAAGCCCGGTAAGCTGACGTTTGACCTTTGCAGACGTTTTCTCGACGGTGTCATTTGCGTCAAGACAGGAGAAATCTGCGCTGCCATTAAGGACATTTTTCTAGCCACACGTACCATCTGTGAACCTGCTGGTGCCCTTGCTCTTGCTGGGGCGAAGCATCTGATTGACAAGAAAAAAGTTAAGGGAAAAACATACGTCTGCATCGTTTCTGGTGCGAACCTGAGTTTCGAACGCGTTCGCTTTGTCACTGAACAGACTGAGAGTGGTAAAGAACGCGAAGCGCTTCTCGAATGCCGTATTGAAGAAAAAATGGGTGCGTTTAAGGAATTAATCAATAGGCTCGGAAAACGAAATATCACAGAATTCAACTATCGCTATTCTGATCCTAGACACGCCCACGTATTTCTTGGCTTTTCAGTCAAGAACCACACGACAACTGTTGAACTTATTACTAATTTGAAATCCAATGGAATTAAATGTACTGATCTTTCATCAAATGAATTGGCGAAGGAGCATATTCGTCATCTTGTTGGTGGACACGCTCGCGGAATTGAGCATGAGGTTATCTATACGATCGACTTCCCAGAACGACCTGGAGCGTTGATGGAGTTCTTGGAGAAGATTTCTAACCGTTGGAACATCACGCTTTTCCATTATCGAAACCATGGTGCAGATCATTGTAAAGTTCTTGTTGGACTTGACATTCCCCCTAAAGCCCAAAAAGAATTCAATGCCGAACTAGATAAACTCAACTATAATTATAAGGATGTTTCGTCAGTGCCAGTTGTGAGGCGTTTCCTCGGTGATCCGACTAAAAAGAATCGATCTTCCGCCTCTACGAAACATACTCGTTAAACAAATAAAGCGCGTGTCAGACACGCGCTTTAATCTTACTAATTTCCGATTCTCAAACGTTGATTCGTTCAACCCCTGTAACGACCGCGGCAGGCTGAGCAGAAGAACTCGGGGCCTGCCCAAGTCGTCTCTTCTTCATTTCCGCAATGCTTGCACGTCCGCTTGACAAGCGCACGTACCAAGCGCATCTCCGCGGCGTGGTCGTCGATGTACAAGAAGGGGAAGTCGCTGACATGCGAACGGTTGGCAAGTGTTAATGTCTGCGGCAATTCCTTGCCATCAGGTGCATGGGCGCCGACAATCTGAATCCTCTTGCCAAACAGACGCGTCCGTTTAAGAATCGGAGCGTAGTCTGGATCGTCACCAATCAAGATGGCCGTGTCAAATGCCGCAGGTTGCGCGGCATAGAACATCAATGAGGACGCGAGAGACATCTTGATCCAGTTTTCGTCGGTACCGACTTCGACTTCGTGGATTTCCGTTTCATAGCCGCAGTTCTTCTCGAGGAAGTCGTAGAAGGCATACTGCTTGCTCGTATTGAATCCGGAACGCGCAGAAGGGATGGTACCAAAATAATTGGTCCGAATCAACGAAACGTCTTCATCCAGAAAATTCGCGACATCCTCGCAGAATATCTTTGGAAGTTTCGCATAGTCGATTTCAAAATTCTCTTCGCCCAGTTTAGTGAAAAGGACACCCCGATTGCGGTAGAGCCATCCACCGTCGATGAAAACCATTGCTTTCACGGACATTGCTTACCTACCTTACTTCATGTTGGGCTGTTGTGGAGCGGGCTTCTTTTCACCGTCATCTTCCTTTTCAGGGACCGGTGTTTCACCCGGAAGGGAGAGCAACCACGGAATCGTCTTACCGTTCTTGCCACCCACTTCGAGCGATTCAGTTCCTCTGGCCGGCTCAGGTTTGGGGTTGGATTCGGGAAGGGGAGAAGCCTTTGCGTCCTTCTTCTGCTTTGCGATTTCTTTCGCCTCTTCTTCAAGACGATCAGCCTGTTCCATCAGATTTTTCAATTCAGCCTGGACCTTTTCCGCTTCTTCAGGAGTCAGCTTGGCTGTCTTCGGTGCGGACTTCGGCGCATCGTCTTCATCGAGAATCGCCTGAAGGGCAGACGGCTTCTTCGGTGCCAGCTTGGCGGGAGGGGGATTCTCCGCGACCTGAGGCTGGGGAGGCGGAAGGGTGGCCTTCTCCGGCTGAGTCGGTTGAACGGCGACAGGAGCCGGCGGCGTCTGCAGAGGCTGCTGCGGCGGAAGGGGCTCTGCCTTGGGTTGAACCGGAGGCTTTGGAAGGGCGGGCGGCGGGTTCTTGGCCGCTTCCTCTGCCGCCCTTCTCGCGTCCTCTTGCGCATAATATTCAGGATAGAGACGGCGGCGTTGCTGTTCGATCTGCTCCTTGCGCAACGCTTCCTGCTCAGCTTTCAACTGCTCGCGCGCGGCCTTGATGGCTGCCTGCTGCTTCCGGATTTCATCCAATTGACGAAGGGCTTTCTCTGCCGCGGCATTCGCATTCTTGTCAGCTTCCGTCGGACCGGCTTGGACGGCGGCCGTGGGAGCCTGTGCACGTGCTTCGGCGGCAGCTTTTTTCTGAGCCTCGGCTTCCGCTCGAGCCTTCGCCAGTTCAGCCTGCAACTGTTCCAGCTTGTCCATGATCGGTTTAACGGACTTGCTGGTATCGGCCGGTGCGGCCGGCTGTTGCACGTTTACGATTGGCGCCGGTGCCTGTGCCTGACCGCCTGTACGCTCACGCAACGCTATGTCCATCAGACGGTCGGAAAGCTCCTGGTTGCGATTGATGACTGAAGACGTTATGATTGTAAACGTCAGGACGACGATCACGAGCAACACAATGAAAAAGATCGAAAGCGACAGCATGCGCTTGTGTGCTTTCGCCTGCTCGGCTTCAAGATATTCCTGAAATGCCTTGAGCACGGGAAATTCAGTTGCAGTATCCGCATGTTCATAAACACGGACAGCCGTTGATTCCGGAATCGCCTGTTCGGGTTCCGGTACGGACTCGGGTTTGATTGTGTCGCTCATATATAGTTCCTTTTTGTGACAGATATTATTTTATCAATTTACAGCGGATGATTCAATATCAAATTCATAAAACGAAAGGACTTCTCGAAATCCATCTTGCGCATAATGCCGATTATGTCAACTAGATGCTTTTTTGATGGTAGCTGAAATTGGAGATGCCCTACTCACCTACTCACAATCCTTTCATTTGTTCTTCCTCTGATGAACGGTCTTTTGCTATAATAGAAGCATCATGAAAAAAGTCTATCTCGATGCGCGTGACTATCTCCGCGACATGTGGCGCCTTGGACGCCAGGTTCTTGACTCCGGTTGGAAGCCGGATGTTCTTCTTGCGCTTTGGCGCGGCGGTGCCGAGGTCGGTGTCGCAATTCATGAATTCCTGAAGACGCAAGGTGTCTCCGTCCGCCATATGCCGATTAAATGTTCGAGCTATACGGGAATTGGAACCAGCAACGTCGAAGTCCGTTTTGAACATGCAGATAGCGTGCTCCAGAATCTGAAGCCGGGTACCAAGGTGCTCGTCGTGGACGATGTCTTCGATACGGGACGTACGGCTGCCGCCATGCACGAAAAGCTCGAAGCGATCGGTTGCGAGATGAAGATGGCCTGCGTTTACTGGAAACCTGAAAAGAACCTGACTAAGTTCTCGCCGGACTTCCATGTGCGAACCCTTGATCGCTGGATCGTCTTCCCCCATGAAATCGAAGGACTGACGCCGGAAGAGATTGCGGAAAAGGACGAAGTCCTCGCCGCACTGATGAAGCGCAACTAGTCCCCTTCCCCATCCATCGAAATAAAGTGAAAGGCTCGTTCTCGAATATCGAGGACGAGCCTTTTAAGGCATGTAAGCCTAGTCGATACGGAATTAGAATTCCGCCATACGACGGCGCGAACGAGCCCGAATGCGTGCACGCGCGGATTTCTTGCGCGCCTTGACGCAGGGCTTCTCGAAATAGCGCTGATCACGCAGCGTCTTGATGATGCCCTCCTTATCGAGGATCTTCTTCAAGCGCTTGAGACCGCGTTCGACGGTTTCGCCCTTCTTCAGCTTAAGCTGGATTGCCATGCCTTTTTCACCTCACTTTCATAATATTCGGACCTTGGGGCCCCGAAAAATTGCCGTTTATTATAGACTTTATTTCCCCTTCTGGCAAGTAGAAAAATAATATATTTTCTTCAGACAAGGAATTGCATCCTCCTTAGAATTGTTCTATAATCTACACATGGCAGGAGAGATACTCAAGACGCATGGCATTGTCCTTGCAATTCATCCCTGGTCGAGGACAAGTCACGTCGTCACGTGGCTTACGCCTGACCATGGTGTGGTCTCGACGCTTGTCAAAGGCGCCGTGCGCCCTAAGAGCGCCTTTCTCGGACAATACGATCTCTTCTACGCCTGCGATCTTCTCTACTATGCCCGTCCTTCCGGAGAGCTTCATGCGCTTCGCGAAGTTTATCCGAATCAGCTTCGCGAGGAGCTTCGAGGCCATTGGCGCGAAACTTCACTCGCAAGCTATGCGGCAGCTCTGATACGGGATCTCGCACCGCCGGATTCGGAATCTCGCACCTGGTATTCTTTTCTTGAAAGCTTCCTTGCCGGCCTATGTGAATCCGCTTCCATTCAACCGCCTGAAGACCAAGGGACGTTTCTGTTGCGCAAATTGGTTTCCCTTGAAATGGAAATCCTTCGACTCGCCGGCTTGGCCCCAGATTTTTCCGGACTTGAACCTCTCGCGGAATGGACCCCTTTCGCCATTGATCGAGGCCGATGTGGAAACGGCACACGCACGGTTCGTCTCACGTCGCAAACCGTCGTTGCGCTCACGCGTCCAGACGCACGCACCACAACAGATCAGACGATTTACGATGCCGTGCGTTTCCTGGGCGTGTTTCTGTCCTTCCACCTCAACACGCAGCCGGACATCCGCCGCACACTCGTGAGGGTCCTGGACGAACCCCTTTCACTTGAAATCTAAAGAACGGCAGGGCGCAAGGCGACCAGGCGGAGTTCGACATGGAGAGGTTCTCCGCCATAGTCGGATGTCGTCACGGTAAAGAGGATGTCAAACCGTGACGTGCCTTTGGCCCGAAGAGATTCGACATCGGGTCCATGTCCCCACCAGACAGCCCGCGGAATCAGACGATTGACAAAGTTGAACACGGCATGCCGCCCGGCACCGATGGGACGGATATCGCTGAACGAAATGTTCGACAGGCCAAATACGGGCTCGGGATTCCCTTCCCCAAAGGGCTCAAGTCGCTGAAGCGCCTCTGTCAATTCCAACGTCAGATCGCTCGGCTGAACCCACGCGTCGAACGGTAGCGCGTCCGCCTGAGGGGCCGCCTCATGCTGACACGCACAAGCTTGAATGAAGGCCGATTGAAAAGCTTCAAACGCATCCGGTTTGATCGTAAAACCTCCGGCAGCTGCATGTCCGCCAAAACGAACCAAATGTTCGGTCGCCGCCGTGAGAGCATCGTGTACGTTATACCCGTCCGGAGCGCGGACGCTACCCGTGTCCCCTACCATCACGGCGATGGGAACATGGTACTTCTCCAACAAGCGAGAGGCGACAATACCGGCCACACCTAAATGCCACGGCTGGGCGTCATTTTGTCCGGGACATGTTTCCTGACGAACGACATAGGCCGACTGATCGCCAAGACGCTGGATCTGAACATCCGCCTCGTCGAACATATGCGTCTCTTCGGTTTTGCGAAGGGCATTGAATGAATCGACTTCGATCGCCAATGCACGAGCGCGTTCACGATCGGTACACATGATCAGCTCGTAGGCGGTACGGGCGGTCTTCATTCGGCCAGCGGCATTGATTCGCGGGGCTAGCGCAAAACCGAAATCGCGTGCAACAAGCGGCCCGACAAGACGTGCGGCGCGCGCATACAGCTCACTCAGACCCAAGGGAGCGCAACGCGCGAAATTGTGAAGCGCTTGCGTGACGAGCAGGCGATTCTGTCCCTGAAGCGGCATCAGGTCGGCCACGGTTGCCAGTCCGGCAAGGACAAGAAGAGGTCCGCCAAATTTGGGACCAGAATAAAGCCCGGACGCTGTTGCGGCACGAGCCAACGCCATCGCAAGATAGAACGCGACACCGGCGCCGCAGAGATTTTCACAGCCTCGGTAAGACGCGACACGCGGGTTGATCAGCGCATCGGCTTCGGGCAATCGCTCGCCCGGCAAATGATGGTCCGTGACAATGACGGAAATGCCCTCTTGACGCAAGGAGGCCACTTCATTTGGTGAGGAGATGCCATTGTCGACGGTCACGACAAGTGCGACATCGGGATGTTCCGTACGGAGACGCGACAACGATGCCGCCGTCATCCCGTAGCCTTCTCCAAAACGCAGGGGGATGAATGCGTCGACTTGGGAAGACGAGTCATCTTGCAACCGGCGAATCGTCGAAACGAGAATCGATGATGCGCAGACGCCGTCGGCGTCATAATCTCCAAAGATGACGATCTTCTTTTTTGCCTGGATGGCCGAGAGAATGAGTTCAACGGCCTGACCGACTCCAGGCAGAAGAAACGGATCAACGAGGCGTGTCAGCGCTGTGTCAAAAAATGACTCGAGATCGTCTGCCCCGACGCCACGAGCGGCCAGCAACCGTGCGACAAGGGGCGAGATCCCTTTCGCAACGAGCGAGTCCATTCGAGCCGAATCAAACGCACGCTCACACCATGTGACTTCGTTCCCCATAAGACGTCGTTACTGTTAGACGGGTAGTTTGTCCTTCGTTCCCAGCACGCACTTGACTTCGGCTTCTGCGGCCAGTTCGTCACCCACATAGCCCTTGAGTCCGAACACGCCCAGTTTTGACATAACCTTGATGTTCGTGACGACGGTCGTGAGCTTATCGCCTGGACGCACCGGCCGACGGAATCTCACTTTGTCAATGCTCCCGAGGATGAAGGCCGCCTGCCCTTCCGGCAGCAGATTCCGAGCAACGACTGCAGCTCCTGCAACCTGGCACATCGCTTCGACGAGAACGACGCCGGGCACAATCGGGTAGAACGGAAAGTGCCCACGGAAGAAATCGTTTCGTTCGAGTGAGAACGTGTAGTGTCCGAGCGCACCGGTTTCATCGGCAGAAACCAATTCGTCAACGAAGAGAAATGGCTCACGATGCGGCAGCAGATCGAAACCCGACTTGTGATACTCTTGCTTAAAAACTGGAAAATCCATAAAGACCCCTCTTAACGGTCCGTGTGCTTTTTGAAAATCAAAACGCCGTTGTGACCACCGAATCCGAGAGAAGTCGAAACAGCCGTACGGACCTCTCTCTGAACACCGACATTCGGCGTATAATTGAGATCTAGCGGCACCTCGCCCTTTTCGGTGTCAACCGTCAGATCGGGATTTTCGTAGTTGATCGTCGGCGGGATATAGCTTTCAGTAATGGCCAGCGCGCAGAAAGCGGCTTCAAGCGCGCCTGTACCACCCAGCAGATGGCCCGTCATGGATTTCGTGGACGAGATGTTGATGTTCTTCGCCTGCTCGCCAAAGACGACCTTGAACGCCTTGGTTTCCATCTGATCGTTGAGATGCGTCGACGTGCCATGTGCATTGATGTAGTCGATCGTCGAAAAATCAGTCACTTCGGCATCCTCAAGCGCCAGGCGGATCGCCTTCATGGCCCCCTCGCCCGTGGGATCCGGCGCGGTAATGTGGTAGGCATCCGATGTCGCGCCATAGCCAGCGAGTTCACAATAGATCCGGGCGCCGCGCGCAAGGGCATGTTCTTCCGATTCCAGAATCAACATGGCAGATCCTTCGGCCATGACAAAGCCGCAACGATCTTGGTTGAACGGACGTGACCCCTTCTCGGGATTTTCGTTGAACTGCGTGCAAAGCGCGCGCATCTTCATGAAACCGCCCGTGCAGTATTCGTCGACCGTCGCTTCCGTGCCTCCGGCGATCACGACATCCGCACGACCGGCGCGAATCATGTCCAACGCGTATCCAAGCGCGTCCGTCGACGAGGCGCACGCCGTCACGAGCACGTGGGCCGGACCTTTCGCGCCAAGTGCCATCGACACGTTGCCCGCCGCTTCGTTGGGAATCAAGGCCGGAATGTAGGACGGGAGCAAACGCTCCGGCCCCTTTTCAAACAGGACCTTGAATCCGACATTGTTGATGTCCATACCGCCGATTCCGTTGCCGATGATCGTCGCGACTCGGTCCATGTTCGGCTTCTGCTCATCCGTGTACCCGGCATCGGCCCAGGCTTCTTTGGCGGCGGCAACCGCATACTTGGTAAAGAGCGCCAAGTGGCGGGAACTCTTGCGATCCAGATAGTTTTTCGCCTCCGCGTATTCGTCAAACCCCTTGACCTCGCCGGCGATCTGGCACGTGCAACGCGAAGGATCAAATTTGGTAATGCGCGAAATGCCGCTCTTACCTGCCTTGATGTTCGCCCAGGTTTCATCCTTGCCATTGCCACATGGTGTAACCATGCCCATGCCGGTGATCACGATTTTTTTCTTCATCACTTCTCCTTATTAAATCACAAGAACGGCCATTGCATCAACGAACCGCCATAAGTCAACCCCGCGCCAAAGCCCACGAGGCAGATGCGCATGCCGTCTTTCAATTCGCCCTTCTTCACGGCTTCGTCCAATGTCACGGGAATGGACGCCGCCGACGTATTGCCGATCGTGGCAATGTTCATATAGAATTTTTCAATCGGCAAGTTCATCCGACGAGCCACCGCTTCGATGATGCGTCCGTTTGCCTGGTGGGCAAAGACGCGGTCGAGCTCTTCAGGCGTGAGTCCTGCGTTCAAGCAGAGCTTTGTCACGACGGAATCCATTGTCCGAACTGCGAAATTGAAGACCGGACGCCCTTGCAACGTGAGGTGCGGAATCGGCACCTGGCCCGGAGCCGGCACCACACGCGTTCCCCCTTCGCGGCAGATGAAATTATAACCGGACCCGTCGGCTCCCAAGATGGTCTCACATTTGACCATCGGTTTGCCGTCATTCAAAACGGGCTGGCTTTCATCGGTCTGCCCTAAGACGGCCGCACCGGCACCGTCTCCAAACAGAATGCAGGAAGCACGGTCATTCCAGTCGACGACACGGGTCAGCGTCTCGGCGCCAATGACCAGCGCCTTACGTGTCGGATGGAGCGTCACCCACCCGCGCCCTTGTTCCAGCGCATAGATGAAACCGGCACAGGCCGCCTGAAGATCATAGGCCCCTGAATCCTTGCAGCCGAGCGCATCCTGCACCAGGCACGCCGTCGAGGGGAAGGTGTTATAGTCGGGCGTCGAGGTTGCGACAATGATCAATCCGATTTCGTCTGCTGTTACACCGGCCGCGGCCATCGCCTGTCGTGCGGCATTCACGGCCATGACAGACGTTGTTTCCTCGGGGGCCGCCATATGACGCGAATGAATTCCCGTGTGCGAGAAGATCCAGTCGTCCGACGTCTCGAGCGAAAGCGCAAGATCGTCATTCGTGACGACTTTCTCCGGCAAGTAACTGCCTGTTCCTAAAATCTTAATGGACATGGTAATCTGTCTTTCTGCCGGGTCCGAATCGATGGTCCTCACACGGATGTAAAGAACGACTGAATTTCTTCGAGCTGGGGAATTTTTGAAAGGATGAACTTGCGACAGGCCGAATAGATTTCTGACGCCGAATGGTCGGCACAAAGCAGGCGCGCCTGATCGGCGAGTTCCTGAAGTTCGGTACTGGTGAGACCACGAAGCAGCTTGCGCAGCACGGGAATGTAGCTCGCACTCATCGAGAGCTCTGTCACGCCCATTCCCACCCACAACGCACCGAGAACAGGATCGCTGGCCGATTCGCCGCAGACCGCCACGGGAATGCCCGACTTGCGCGCGGCACGGATCGTCAGATCGATCAACCGCAACACGGCAGGGTTCGTCGGCTGGTACAGATACGCCACGTTCGTATTCCCGCGGTCCGCGGCCATGGTGTATTGAATCAAGTCGTTCGTACCGATGGAGAAGAAATCGACTTCACGAGCAAATTGTTCGGCACAAAGGGCCGCCGACGGAAGCTCGATCATGCACCCGACGGGGATCTTTTCATCAAATGGAGTTCCCGCCGCACGCAATTCTCCCATGGCCGTCGCCAGTTCGGAACGCGCTTCGCGAAGCTCTTCCAACGTGGCGATCATCGGCCACATGACGGCAGATGGCCCCACGGCGCTCGCGCGCAGAATGGCGCGCAACTGCTTACGGAATTCGTCCCGATGCATCAGGAGCCAACGGATGGAACGATTCCCCAGGAACGGGTTCTGTTCACGCGTGGCACGACCGCGCATCAACTTGTCTCCGCCGAGGTCAAGCACTCGGAATACGACGCGCGCTTCTGGCCCCATAGCCGCTGCCGCACGAACCGCCGCCGAGTAGGTCTCGGTCTGCTCTTCTTCCGTCGGCACCCTCTCGCCGGACATCCAAAGGTACTCGCTTCGGTAGAGTCCAACCCCCTGCGCGCCGAAGGCCGCCAGGCCTCCCATGGGAACGCCCGGCTGCGCATTGGCACAGAACTTGACAGGAGCGCCGTCTTTGGTTGCGCCGACTTTATCGCGGTCTTCTTCAAGGAGCGCTCTTAAATCGCGTTCGCGATGGACAAGGCGTGCAAACTCCGCACAGGTCTTGACATCCGGATTGACCGTCACGGCGCCATTGGTGCCATCAAGGAGGATTTCGTCACCCGGACGCACCCGCTCGACCACATCACCAAGACCGACGACGGCGGGAATCCCCTGGGCACGCGCCAGCAAGGCGACGTGTGAAGTGGCCGAACCGTGGTCGAGGACGAATCCCAAGACGCGATCACGCGGAATCGCCATCGTCTCGGACGGCGCAAGATCCTTCGCCACAATGACCACCGGTTCCGTCAGTTGGGCGAACGCGTTCTCACTTAATCCGAGAAGGATTCGCAAGAGACGGCGCTCGACATCGTCGATGTCGCGCACGCGCTCGCGAAGGTACGGATCGCGCATCCGTCCGAAGGCCGCACGGTATTCCGCAACGGTACGACGAATCGCGGTTTCGACATTGATGCGCTCCTCGCGAACTTGACGTTCAACGGCCGCTGTCGTGGTCGAATCGTCCAACATCGCCAGATGGTTGGTGAAGATGTCCGCCCCTGCACGGTCGTCTTCTCGCAACTGGGCGATGAGCGCCTCGATCTGCTGCCGCGTCTGCGCGCGCGCTGCATGATAACGCGCGAGCTCGGCGAGTACGTGATCGGGCGGAATCTCATATTCAGGAACAGCAAAGGACGAATCTGGACGATGCACGAAAACAGGTCCCGCGGCAAAACCACGAGACGCCGCAATCCCTGCGATGGTCACCATCGCAGGATTCATACCACTCTCCTTCTGAACTTCGCTCACTGCTCGTCAGGAATGTCAAATTTACGTTGCACGAGCGACTCGAGTTCGATCAGCACCTCATGGGCCTGCGGACCCGATGCGGTCACGATCAGTTTCGTTCCGCAAACCGCTTCAAGGGTCATAAGCGCCATGATCGACTTGCCGCTCACGACATTACCATCCTTCTCAACTTCGACCTCAGCATCGAACCGCGACGCGATCTTCGCGAAAAGACCGGCCGGACGCACATGAAGACCGTACTTGTTGAGAAGTACGAGTTCCTTGGTTTCTTTTGAATCCGCCATGATTTCCTCCTAGTTTAAATTTTCCCAACCGCGCGCGCACACAGCTGCGCATCCAACGTCTTAACGGCGTCGATTCCCGCCGCCAGCAGCTTATACTGTTGCGCCGCTGTTTCAACAAGATTGACAAGGTCGCGTCCTGCCGCCACAGGGATCGTGATCTGGGGCACTGGCACGCCCAAGATGACGCGCGTCTGTCGCTCTTCGCCTGTACGATCGAGTTCGCCTTCCGTCTCGGTCATTTTCTTGAACGTGATGACGAGATCGAGTTTCTTCTCCGAACGAACGGCCGTCACGCCAAACACACTGGGCAGATGGATGATTCCGATTCCACGAATCTCCATATAGTTCCGCGTCGCCGGAGAGGCCGACGCAAAAAGCGCATTGTTGGCCATGTCGCGCCGCAGACAAGTCAGGTCGTCCGCGACAAGCGCATTGCCATGTTTGACAAGACCAAGCGCCGTCTCGCTCTTGCCAAGTCCCGGTGCACCTTCCAGCATCACGCCGAGTCCGGCGACCTCGATGGTCGTACCGTACATCTTGACCTTCGGTGCACGAAGCTTTTCCAAAATAAACGCCGCCTGATGAGAGAAGACGCGCGTCAACAACTCGGTTCGACACACGACCGCTCCGGCCTTTTCCGCCAGGTCGGCAATCGCCGCCGGCACTTCCATGCCGCAGGCAAAGATCAAACAGAACGCACCACGGTCGAACAGGGCCTTGATGCGAGCAACGCGTTCGGACGGCTCCAAGCTGTCGAGATAGGCCTGTTCGGCCTGACCGATCACCTGAAGCCGCCGCCACGCAAAACAACCATAGAAACCCGTCAAGGCGAGACCGGGACGATTGCACATCGGCTCAGGCACGACGCGCGACAGTCCTTCGCCGCCTACCACAACTTCCATGCGTAGACGATCCTTGCCCTCTTCGATAAAATCGCGGAGGGTCACCGGCGTCTCGCGGATGCTCTGGTCAACGGTTTCCATGGCGTTCTCCCTTAGTTACGGGGCGAACCCGCGCGGGCCGCACGAACATTGCCCTTGCGCGCCTTCACGCGCATCTTGAGCAACTGACGCTCCGCGCGAGCCGCGGCGCCGTCAATGACGCTCTTGCCGCTCTCGCTGAATTCCTTCGCACCGACCGCCACTTCGCCGAGGCGGTTCGCCACGACTTCGGCCATATACATGTGCTTCTTCACATCGACATCAATCACGATGGTGACCTTGGTCACCTTCGGAAAAGAAACTTGAAGTCGCTCCATGCGCTTCTGGGCGTATTCCTTCAGCGACTCGATCTTAACGTCGCTATGGCGCAGTGTCACTTCAATAGACATATTTGTACCTCCTTGTTTTGTTTTGTTACGACTAAATCAACTACATCCTGAAATCCTGTCCAAGATAGAGCCGACGTGCATTCTCGTCGTTTACGAGATGCTCGCTGGTGCCTTCGCAAAGAAGGCGTCCGTCATAGACAAGATAGGCCCGGTCGACCACGTTGAGTGTTTCGCGCACGTTGTGGTCGGTGATGATGATGCCAAGCCCCTGCTGCTTGAGTCCACGGACGATCTCCTGGATGTCGTGAACGGCCAGGGGATCGACGCCGGCGAAAGGTTCGTCAAGCATCAAGATCGACGGACGCCGCACAAGCGCACGCGCAATTTCAAGCTTGCGGCGCTCGCCGCCGGAAAGCGTGTAAGCCGGCTGCTTCGCGACCTTCATCAGGTCGAGCGAAGAGAGCAGCTCTTCACAACGGGCCGTACGATCCGCACGACTCATCTTGAGCGTTTCGAGAATCGCCATCACGTTGTTCCAGACGCTGAGCTTGCGGAAAATGCTGGCCTCCTGCGCGAGATAGCCCAGACCGCGACGCGCCCGCATGAACACCGGCAAATGCGTGAGGTCTTGTCCGCGGAAGGTCACCGAGCCCGCATTGGGACGCACAAGGCCGACGATCATGTAGAAGGTCGTCGTCTTGCCGGCCCCATTCGGCCCCAGAAGCCCGACGATTTCACCACAGCGCACATTCATCGACATGCCGTTGACAACCGTACGGTCTCCATAGATCTTCACGAGGTCCTGCGCAACAAGATCCGGCGGCGTGCCCTCGGCCTGAACGACGACCGGAGAGGCGAGTCCAGGCGGAACGACGGACGACACGGACTTGTTCTGTCCGTTCTCGCGGGCCATATCGGCCATGGCTTTCATGACTGGATCATCCATGCCGTCGTGTCCTTATTTGTCCTTTTCGTCCGCGGCCTTTTTGTCCTTCTTGCCGGCCGCCTTTGGATTGAAGATGTCCTTCGGATTCGACGACCCCTTGATGCCCGGCAACTTGACCTTGATCTTGTCGACCGAGGCGAGTCCCGAATCAAGCCAGTACGTAATGCGTTCGCCCTGAATTTCGCTCGCATCGCCCGCCTTGCTGCCCGCATCGCGCAACCAGGCCACACCGTCGTCACTGCCATCGCTGAACATCGTGATGCGCTGCGCCGAACGATTGTAGACGGCCTTCGCACAGGCGGCCGATTTGGCGTCGTTCGTGATGGACACATTGCCCAACGCGACAAGGCGCTTGAGGTCGTTCGTCCCGTCCAGGAACACAAAGAGGCGGTCCGCATGCATTTGATACTGTTCGTCGTCGACATAGACGTTGCGATCGAAGAGGATCACCCCTTCTTTGCGATCATAGTCCGTCCGATCGGCCGTGATCACGGCCGGACGCCCCGACAGCTGCTTTTTCGGCTTCTTGCCAGCCTGGGGGACTGTCCCCTTCTGGGCCACTTCGGGAGGGACCGTCTGGACGGGTGCTTCAAGCTTGGGCTTCTTCGCTTGAGCCGCTTCGGCTGCGACGCGTGCCTGCTCGGCCGCCGCTTTCGCTTCCTCCGCCGCTTTCGCCTGTTCGGCGGCTGCCTGTGCCTGTTCCTGCGCCGCACGCGCAGCCGCTTCCGCCGCCTGAGCCCGCGCCGCCGCATCTTCGCGGGCCTTCTTTTCCGCAGCCACCTGCTCGCGCAGGCGCTTCAGCTCTTCGGCGTTTTCACGGGCCTTCTGCGCCGCCGCTGCATCAACTGCAGGTACCGCAGGCTTCTGCACGACAGGCTTCTGCACGACAGGCATCTGCACGGCAGGCTTCTGCACGGCAGGCATCTGCACGGCAGGCTTACGCAACATGATGTCATCGGGATTCCCGAGATCGGCAATCCCCTGCGCCGACAGCATCATCGGCATCGCCAGAGCACACAGCACCGGCACAAGTAGAGAACGAATTTTCACTTCAATAGACTCCCTGCATCAAGGCGACTATGCCCTGTTCGAATTTCTGACTGCGAGAAGATCTTGATGAACTCCCGCGTGAGCGAAAAATAGATGCCGCGTCCTTTGACGGAGGCATCGCCGTAGACCATCTTGGCAGACCCCGCAACCCATCCGCTTTTCGTCTTGCGGTCGACGATGCAGTTTTCGGCAACGAGCGACGCATAGACGGATCCGTCTTCGCGATACTGCTCCACACGGATGTTCTCGCCCCAGATGTAACCGGTATCGGCGAAGACATGCGCACGCGCCGCCGTCACGCGCGATTTGACCGTACCGTCCTTAAAGGACTCGATCGGAATCGACACATTCTCGGCCGGGGCTTCCTGCTTTTCGTTGATTCGCTTGGCGCAAACGGCAAACGCATCGCGTAGACGCAATACGTCCGAGTCGTCGCTGCGCTCCGCGAGCCACTTCTCGCTCGAGAACGCACCGGCGCCGCAGGCCAGTAGAATCGCCAAAATGGAAATGAGTTTCTTCAAATTCGCTCCTGAACGTTAATCATGTTCCTCGTGCTCACAGCACGTACACGTACTCGTCACGACTTCATGGATCATCAACAGCTTCTCCCAAAGAGCCTTCACCTGACGGAACGGCAGTGCATTCGCCGCATCGGAAAGCGCCTTCTTCGGGTTGACGTGGGTTTCCATGAAAACGCCGTCAATGCCCGTCGCCACGGCTGCGCGCGCCAATGCAGGTGCATACTTGCCGTCGCCACCCGATCCTGTGCCCAGATCGCCCGGCCGCTGCACGGAGTGCGTCGCGTCGAAGACGACCGGATAGCCGAGTTCGCGCATGATCAGCAACGACCGCATGTCCGCAACGAGATTGCGATAGCCGAAACTCGCCCCGCGCTCGCAAAGGACGATCCGCCGATTGCCGGTCGACTCGATTTTCTTCACCACGTTGGCCATGTCTTCAGGCGCCATGAACTGGCCCTTCTTGACATTGATGACGGCACCCGTTTCGCCCGCGGCGACGACAAGATCGGTTTGCCGCGCGAGGAAGGCCGGAATCTGCAGCACATCGCACACGGCTGCCGCCTGGGCGCACTGCCAGGGTTCATGCACGTCGGTGAGCACCGGCACTTCGAACGTCTCGCGGATCTCCGCCAGAATGTCGAGTCCCTCCTCGATTCCGGGACCGCGGAACGAATCGACACTCGTGCGATTGGCCTTGTCAAAACTGGCTTTGAACACATAGTTCACCGAAAGGTCGTTGGCAACCTCCACCAAACGAGCCGCAAGATCGAGAGCCATACGGCGGCTCTCGATCACACACGGCCCGGCGATGAACGTCAATGACCCATCCCCAAAGGCGACTCCACGGTCGACATCGATTTTGCGAATCTTCATGTTGAACTTCTCGTGCTCCTTGCCCCAATATTATAGCAAAAGAACGAGCGCCTTTAAAGACGAATTACTTGGTGGAAAGGAAAGCCGTCGCATCGGCCATCGTGCGATCCGTCAAGACGCCTAAGCACCAATTCTGCATGAAATTGAACGTATTTTCAGCATATCCGGCAAGTCCGATGAAAAAGAGCGGCGACCAGACGCAGTCTTCGAACTTCTGCGTGTAGACTTGGCTGAAAACGATCCGCCCCGTTTTCCCATCGTGGATGCGCAACTTGGCGGTCCAGGTCTGCGTGGAGTATTCGGCCGAGAAGACCGAGAGGAACATCCAGGCGAACTCAACCGCCTGCTCGTCCCCCTTGACAAAGGGTCCGTCGAATGTCACTTCCACCGTGTAGTCCGGCTGAAGCCCATTCAACGAAGCCTTCTTCCACAGCAGATAGCCGGCGTCCTCCAGCAGATTCTGGGCCCGCGTGAGATAGGCCTGGCTCGCCTGAACCTGCGGAATAAGCGTCTGCGAGGTGGTCGTTTCATAGTGTCCGCCACCATACCAGCCACGACGGCCGTGGTGGTAGTACGGACCATGGCTCACATACGCTGTCTGATAACCGTACACCGGCACGTATGTCGTGATGGTGGCGGCAAAACCCGTACACGAGACCTTGATGTCACGGCCCGCCGGAGCTTGCGTGAGCTGAATGTTCGGCACTTCCGTCTGCTTCAACGTGAAGCAGCCGGCCAGCAGGAACAACGGCACGATCAGGAACATCTTTTTCATTTGTCGAACCTCATTTCTTTCATTTTCTTTTTAAGACCAAGTCCTAGAAGCGACCGACCTGAATCGATGTACACGTCGGCGAGGGCCTGTACATAGGCACGGTCTTTCCAGCCCGTCAATCTGACAGCTTCTTCGGCCAAACTGATCGCACGCGTCTCGTCCCGGGCCTTGTTGCTACGCAGGCACAGCAGCTTGGCGGCACGCATCTTGAGCGCGGGATCCGCCGGATGACGCTTCATCAGCACATCGAGCTGACGGCACGCGATGTCCTCTTTGTGGCTCGCCGCACAGCATTCGATCAGTTCAAGACGATGTTCGTCCACATCCGGCGCCATCGTCACGGCCTTCGCGAAAATCGTCGCCGCGACATCGTGGTGGCCGCTCTTGCGCAAGCACACGCCGAAGTTGTGTACGGCCGCAACATCCTCCGGACGAATCAGCAACCGGTTTTCATAGCACTGGATCGCCGCATTGACATTTCCGATGCGCAGGAACCGACGCCCTTCCAGGTCAAGCGAGTCCGCCAACGACCGCAGCAGCGGATCGCGCGGATTGACTTTCGCAGCGGTCGACCAATGCTCGATCGCGTTCGTGGACGCGCCGCGATCCGCTTCGTCAAACCCCAGCAACGCTTCGCGCCGGGCGGCCTGGGCCTGATGCATGGCGTTCGTGAGCGACTTGAAGACGTCTTTATCGAGCATCCCCTGTTTGAGCCAGGCGAGCGACGGCACATAATACGGGGTGACGATTCCCGGACGAATCGCTGCGAGATGATTCGTCGGCGATGGCGAGAACGCCAGGCGCGGTGCCGTCCACACGACTTGCCGACGCGATTCAACTGGAATTTCAAAGAATACGGGATCGACTTCATAATCGGTTCCCACATAGCACGCAAAGAGCTCGGCCGGCGAGACGGCGTCCGCCGAAACAAAGGCCGCATACGGTTTGGGCTGGTCGAAAAGATCCGCCGCCTCGTCGGCAAGGACGTTCCGTCCGGATGTCAAAAGGTAGTCGTATCGTCCTGTGCACCACAGATGATAGTGGATGAAGGTCGCCCGGAAATCGGCCAGCAGCGCCTTGAAACGCGCCTGTGAAAGCAGGCGTGCGTTGATGTGTAGCGCCGCCACGCCACCCTTCGAGAGGCGCGCGGCAAGCTTCTTCCACGTCGCCGCCGAGGGCGTGTCGGCACCGACTTGCCAATCCGGACCCGGTGCCACGAGGAGGATGTCCACCGGCGCATCGTCCTTCGCCGTCTGCAGGGTAAGTCCCGCCTCGGCCAAGGGCTTTTCATACAGCCAGGCTTCATCGCCGATGACACGCGCGGACTTGGCCTGCGGCATTTCAAAATAGGGGATCAGGGACACCAGCAACCGCGTACTGCGGAAACGGAAGCCTGTATCGACGGGGCGTCCATCGTAGGTGGTCACGCCGCCCGGATAGTCTTCGTCATCGAAGTGCGCGAAGAGATGTCCGTCTTTACGTTCGACGGAGGCGGGCTTGCCTTTCGCAAATCCCGAATCGCGCGTGGCCACATGCATCAGCGCCCCGCGTCCCGTCTCTCCGCTCGTCGGCAAAAAGGCGGTCGCAAACGTGAGGGCCGTGTAAGTGCCATACGAGCGAAGGGCATTTTCCTGCAAGTAGAGCCACGCGTGATCGAGACGCGCCCCGAAGATGCCCCACAGGATGCCCCAGACGATCAGGAGCGGCAAGGGATAGGCCGCCCAAATCCACTTGCGGCGGAGGAGCAGCCACACGCTCCCTCCGAGAATCGTCAACACGACCGCGAGCGACACGAGATAGGCCGTCCAGGCCAGTGCCGTCGAACCGGCATAGTCAAAAACGCCCCAGTTCATGTACTCTCCTTGCTCGAATAGCCGAGCGCCTTCAAAAGTTCATCCGCACAGCGCCCCACAACTCCACAGCGCCGCTGGACCGCCTGTGTCGCACGCGTACCTTGCGCAGCACGCGCCGCCGGATCGTCGAAGAAACGAATGATTTCGCGCTGCAACGCCGCTTCGTCCGGAACCTGCACCAACGCCTGCGAGGCCAGCAGATCGCTCATGACCGGACGGAAATTCTCGGTGTAGGGCCCCACCACGGTCGGCTTGCCGCAGAGACACGGCTCGATCATATTCTGGCTCCCGTGGGCACACAGGCTCTTCCCGACAAACGCAACCGTCGAAATGCCGAAGAGCCCCATCATCTCGCCCGTCGTGTCGCAGAGGTAGACAGGATGCGTCACGTTCGCTTGCGAACGCGAATCGGAACTCGTCTGCTTCAACGCACGCGAACGACGGATGCAGTCGAACCCCGCCGCCGTGATGTTCGCCTCGACGGCATCGGCTTTTTCAAAATGGCGTGGCGCAATGACGAGCGTCACCTCAGGGTGCGTCTTCTGAAGTTCCTTGTAGATCCGCAGCAGCGCCTCGTCTTCACCCGGCCATGTGCTGCCACCCAAAAGGAGGACGTCGTGTCCGATCCATTCGGCGAGTTCCTTCTCTTTCGCCGGATTCCGATGCGCTACATCGAACTTGAACGACCCGGTCACCTGCAGCACATCCGGATTCGCACCCGCGTCACGGAGGCGCTGGGCATCCAATTCGCTCTGCACATAGATTTTCGTGAAACAACGGAAGACCTCGCCGAAGAACCAGCGCAGGGACTTGTAGCGCGGCGCACTGTGATCGGAGATGCGCGCATTCACCAGATAGAGCGACAACCCGCGCGCATGGATGGCACGAATGAAGTTTGGCCAGATCTCGGTTTCCGTGAGAATGACCGCACGCGGCTGAATCAGTTCCAACGCGCGTTTCACGCACCCGCCGAAATCGAGCGGATTGTAGATCAGCACGTCGTCCTCGGATCCCAAGCCCGCTGTCTTCAATTTCGCAAGTTCCGTCTCGGCAGTCTTCCATCCCGTCGAGGACGTGGTCGAGAAGACGAAGCGGACCGAAGCATCGCGTTCGCGCAAGGCCCGCATGAGCTGGGCGGCCACTTGCACTTCGCCGACCGACACCGCATGAATCCAGATCGGCCCCTTCTCCGCATTCGCCCGAAGGCGCGCCACGATCTCGTCCGGATACTTGCCGAACCGGTCCCCCATGCGCGCCTTGTAGCCGCCGCGCCGTTTCATGCGAATCAGGAACGACGGCATCATCGCCAGGTAGGCGACGAAGAAGAGACAGTTATAGACGAGCCATTTCAACTTTAGAAGTCCAGATTGCTGACGTTGAGGGCATTGTCTTCAATGAACTTGCGACGCGGTTCGACCTCATCGCCCATCAAGAGCGAAAAGATCTGGTCGGCCTTCACGGCATCGGCCAGATGCACGCGCTTCATATGGCGCTTCTTGGGATCCATCGTCGTCTCGAAGAGTTCCTTCGCATCCATTTCGCCCAAGCCTTTGAAGCGGTAGATGCTCATGCCCTTGCGCCCGCGCGTATCGATTGCCGCAAGCAGGTCCGGGAGGGACTTGACGTCCTGCGCAACCCCGTCTTCTTCAAGCGTCGCCACCGTACCGCTTTCACCCAGATAGTCTTCCACCGTGAAGCCCATGCCCTGCAGCGACTCCATCTGCTTGCGCAACATCGAGGCACGATAGACTTCCAGCCAGCGGAACGCCATCTGGTCCGTCGGATGGAACGTTTCGACTTGCGTGGACATCAGATCGATCGGCGTTTCCGACGTCTGCTGCAATTCGGCCACACGCGCCTTGAACGCCGTTTCATCCGCCAGATATTCGAGCTTCGCCTCGTCGCCCGAACCGAGGATGACCACATAGCGCGGCACAAAGCCTTCGGCGTTGCGGCGGTCCAGAAGTTCCTTCGCCGAAAGTCCACGGCGTTCAATCACCCCTACCGTCGTCTTGATTTCCGCCAACAGCTCCAGCAGCTTGCGCGCCGCGTCCTTGTCGAGCGCCTCGCCATTCGCACGCTTCACCGTCATGTCGTCGAGACCGAGGAACAGAATGCGCGCATTCATCTCGCCATCCGTCAACACGTATTCGCTCTTCTTCTTGCGCTCGACCTTGTAGAGCGGCGGCTGCGCCAGATACACATATCCGCGCTCGATGAGTTCCGGCATCTTGCGATAGAAGAACGTCAGCAGCAGCGTGCGGATGTGGGCACCATCCACATCGGCATCGGTCATGATCACGATCTTGTGATAGCGCGCCTTCGAGATGTCCCACTCTTCCGCAAAGCCGCATCCAATCGCCGTGATGAGCGTGCGGATTTCCGCATTCGCGAGCATGCGGTCCACGCGGGCCTTCTCAACGTTCAGCACTTTACCGCGCAACGGCAGAATCGCCTGGATCGAACGATCACGCCCCGTCTGCGCGGAGCCGCCGGCGGAGTCACCCTCGACGAGGAAGAGTTCGGTCTTGGACGCATCACGGCTCGAGCAGTCACGCAATTTGCCCGGCAGCGAAAGTCCGTCCATCACGCCCTTGCGCACCGTCTCGCGCGCCTTTCGCGCCGCTTCGCGCGCACGGAAGGCCATCATGATCTTGTTGACGATCGCTTCGGCGATGACCGGATTCTCTTCGAAGAACGTCATGAGCTTGTCGCTCACGATCGAATCGACGATGCCCTGCACTTCGCCGTTGCCCAGCTTCGTCTTCGTCTGGCCTTCGAACTGCGGCTGCGGCACCTTCACGCTGACGATCACCGTCAGGCCTTCACGCATGTCGTCGCCGCTCACCGCGTCTTTCTCGCGAATGCCGTTCTTCATCGCACGGCCGTACTTGTTGACCGTGCGCGTCAGCGCGGCGCGGAAACCGCTCAAATGCGTACCGCCTTCGATCGTGTGGATGTTGTTGCAGTACGTCTGCTCGATCGTCGAATACGTATCCGTGTACTGCATCGAGATTTCCGCCTGCACAATCCCCGTCACACCCTGCGCTTCGCCTTCGAAATGGATCACCGGTGTGAGTGCCTTCTTGTTGGCGTTCAGGTAGGTCGTGAATTCGTCGATTCCGCCTTCGTAGTGGAACGTCTCCTCGTGGTGCCCTTCGCCTTCGTTGTCCTTGAAGTGGATCCTGACGCCCTTGTTCAGGAACGCGAGTTCGCGCAGACGGTTGCAGAGGATCTCCCACTTGAACGCGTGGCAGCTGAAGATCGAATGGTCCGGGAAGAACGTCACCTTCGTGCCCGTCTCGTCGCCGCATTCGCCAACGACCTCAAGCGGCTTCGTCACGTGTCCGCGCGAGAACTCGATGTGATGGATCTTGCCGCCGCGCTTGACTTCCACTTTCATCCAATCCGAAAGCGCGTTCACGCAGCTCACGCCCACGCCGTGCAAACCGCCGGACACCTTGTAGTTGGAACCGTCGAACTTGCCGCCGGCGTGCAGGATCGTGAGAACGACTTCGATGGCCGGACGATGCTGCGTCGGATGCATGTCCACCGGAATGCCGCGCCCGTTGTCCGTCACGCTCAATGAACCATCCGCATTGATCTGCACGTCCACCAGCGAGCAATAGCCCGCCAGCGCTTCGTCGATGGAGTTGTCGACCACTTCGTACACGAGATGGTGATAGCCGCGCTCACCAGTATCGCCGATGTACATGGCGGGACGTTTACGCACCGCTTCCATGCCCTCCAACACCTGAATGTTGGCGGCGTCGTAGCTTCCCTGCTGCGCGGTTGCATTTTCGGACGAAATCGGCTGTTCTTCGGACATCTTTGTTCCTTTGTTTAGTGTGTATATATTATATCAAAATACGCGCGCGCGTGCAAGCGCACGCGCGCGTGAAGAAGAGACCGGACTACGTCCAATGTCAGGAACCGGAGATGGTTGGCGCGAGACGGCGGATGAGACGCGCACTCACCAGAAAGAGAACGGCGAGAATGACGAAGATCGAGTACGACGCCATCAACATGAAACCGACTTGAAGATAGAGAAGCGCACCGATCGTCTGTCCGACCGCCCGTCGGCGTTCAGCCGGACCATGCGGAAACCAGAGAGGCGACACGGCGGCACACCAGGTGATGAACGTCCAGAAACTTCCGAAAATCGGCAACAGCAGAAACCGCAGCGTCAGATTGGGGTCCGGAAGCTGCAGCCGATAACAGACGACGGGAACAAGCGCAAGCAACGGTACGAATGCCGCAAGTCCCAATACATACCGGCGGTTCCCCAGTCCTTCCGAGGCGCACTCTTCGCCTTCCGAAAGCTTTGTGACGGCGGCGATGTAAAGCGTCCACCCAAGTGCGACGAACGCGAGCGCGAAGGCCCCGACCACCACGCTCAAACCGGGATCGCCGACGGTGAACACGACCGGCAGACGAAGCGTTCCCGACCGATAGACGGACGCGCCGCCGGCCAGCAGGCTCAGTCCTCGGCAAAGGCCCATGAAGATTGTACCCTTCACGCGATTGTAGAGGCAGATCATGCCCACAAGGGCCGCCGCCACGCACCACCAGATGAGCGGCAGACGCGCACATCCGCCACACGCCGCAGCGGCGATCAGACAGAACACCCGCGCCAATCGCGCGGCGCCGAGCGAAATCGCACCACGCGGAAGCGGACGCATCGGCGCATGCTCGCGGTCGAAGGCAAGTCCGACAATGTCATTGTCCGCCAAGCCGAACAAATAGAAAAACAATGCAGCACCGCCGGCGGCGAGGATCCGCTCCGGTGTCGCCGAAAAGACTTCCGGCAGTGCCGCCAGGAGAAAGGCCGCGCCCGCAAGCGCATCGCCCGGTGCCGTCGGCAGATTCGGGAGACGGAAGAATTCGAACCACGCTTTCACCTATCGCCTCCGTCCTTGCCGACGGATGATCATCCGCGCCGTCGGAAGCGCCAGAACGAGCACAAAGAGGAACGCCCCCAATGTGCCTTCGCCCACCACCTGCCACGGCAACACGAAATAATGCGGCAACCCGGGCCAGTTGCCCGTCTTGAACGTGAAGAGCCAGCCGGCAAGCGAGCCCAGGGGAAGTCCGGACAGAACGCCCCAGAACGCCGTCTTCACCGCCTGAAACGCAAGCCGCCGTGTGAGCTGTCCTTGCGTCGCGCCGACAGCACGCAGAACGGTCCACTCGCGAGAACGCGCTTCGGCATCCGCTACGAGCATCGCAATGAAACCGAGCGAGAGGATCGCGAGAAAGACAAAGGGAACACGCGCCGCCTGGCCGATGACATCCGAACCGTGGGCAAGCGTGCCGTCCGCAATCTCATCGCGCGCGTGCAGACGAACCGTCGAATGCGTCTCGCGCGCGGACTGCGAAGACGCCAGATCAAGTGCCTGCGCGATTGAATTCTCGAGCGCGCGTCCCGCCGGGAAAACACCCTTCTCTTTCAGGAACGCCGGATCGTACTCGACCCACAAATGCGTCATCTTCGTCATCGCCGCCGGACGCGCATCGAGCGATTCGATCGTGTCGAAGGAAACGAAGACGGGGCCATCCGTCATCACCGGTGCGCCATTGCGTCCGCGCACGAGTCCGCGGCTCGTCACCATGTGCCAGTTGAGATCGACAACCGCCGCAATCGGCAGTTCGACCGCCTGGCGGGGACCTCTTCCCGGCAAGGCCACACGCAGTTTGTCGCCCTTGTGCAGATTGCGCGCGCGACTCATCATCTCGGTGATCACGCACGCATCGGAGGAGAGAATCGCCTGCTGCGCCTCGTCCCAAGTGCCTTCAAGGAATTTGAATTTCGGCAACCACTCGGCCGCGAGGAACAGCGCATTGCGATTCATCGGCCGACGCGGACCATTCCCGCGTCCCATACGCGGCATGTCGCCGCCGCGTTCGACGCGCATCGGCATCGCCATCGCCTCCGGCGGATCGAAGTCGAGCTGCAACGGACACAACTCCGAGATGCGCTGGACGCCTGGCAGCTTCCGGAGTTTTTCGACATCGAATGAACTCACCCCTTCCGGCAGAATGGAGACAATGGCGTCCGGCCATTCTTCACTCGGCACGAACGCGCGCATCAAGGAGGCGCCCCAGACTTCGACGGCGACGAATGCTGCAAACCCGCAGGCGAACGCAACCGCCATGCCGCGGCGCCGCTGGGTCGTACGCAGATCGATTGCATCCAGCGGCCGCACCTGAAGAGCCGGACGAAGCGCAAATAGAACTGCCACAAATGCCACGACCAGCGCAATGAGTCCGGAGACACGAAGCGCCGTCCACGCGGAGACGGCCCCGACGGGGAACGCCACAGGATCTGCGGCCACATAGATGTCCAAGGCGACTTTGGCGCCAAGAGAACCAAGCGTCCATCCCACGAGCGTGGCCAGGAACGATTCCGCCGCCACCAAGGCAACCACGCCACGGCGCGTCAGTCCAACCATCCGCAACTGGGCGAACGCGCGTCGATTCGACTCCACCGAAAGAAGAAGCGAATTGACCAGAAGACACAGCGCCGTCAACACGGCGGCTACCAGCATCAGGGGACGCGCATAGTCCATGCGACGCTGTTCATCGCCCTTGAACATCGCAACAACTGTTTCGCTTTTGGCCGTCAGGAAGCGCGTTCCGTCCTCACCAGCAGCTTCGGCCGGCATATTGCGATAGAAGGAAATTCGCCCGTGCGTTTCGTTTTTGAGCGCGCCGAAGGCGGCCTCATTCGCAAAGACGCCTGGCCAGCCCATCGGCAGTTTCGTCTCCGCGAGATAGCCGACGATTTTCGCCGTCATCGTTCCCTGCTCGCCCACGAACTTGATGTCCGTTCCGACAGGCGGCGGCGTTCCATGGCCAAATCGCTTCAGCGTGTTCTGCGTACAGACGATTTCGAATTCCGGGGCCGCCGGATTCACCCAGCGTCCTTCGACGAGACGGGTGGCGGCATAGGGATTCTCTTTCGGGGACCTGGCTACGACGGCGCGCATGGGCGGACCTTGCAACACCCGCCCGCCCGGACGATAGTCGAGCTGCAGCGCAACCAGATCAAGGGTCAGATCCGCGTTCGCCGTTGAACGAGGGGACTGTCCCCTTTTCTGAGGGGTCTGTCCCCTTTTCGGTCCGCGGGGTCTTTCCTGTGCCGCCTGCGAGGGGGACTGTCCCCTTTCCGAGTCGCGTTGAATCTCCCAGGCGGCCCAGGGCGCCGTCGCACGTAACGCAAGCGCAGGGGCCTGTGCCGCATTGGTCGCCATCAGCGAGAACATGAACATCACGGCGCCGCCGGCTGCGGCAATACCCGCCACGGCGCACGCAAAGCGCGCCTTGCCGCGGGCGAGGCCCTTCAACATGAGCTTGATTATCATAACAGATTAAACGCGCAAAACACAGGAAGGTTCAGGGTGGAAAAAGAGCGCCGGGTCCATCGAGGACTCGACGCTCTTTTCATCACGGATCAATCCGCGGACTTACTTCGCCGCAGGAGCCGCAGGCTTGGCAGCCGGAGCCGCCGCAGGCTTCACTTCAACCGGCTTGGACTCGACCTTGGCGGCCGGCTTCGCGGCCGGCGCGGGCGTCGCAGGCTTGGCCGCAGGCGCAGGAGCGGGCGGCGGCGGCGGATTGAGGCTCGGGAACGTCGGCGCCACGATCTTGGCCGCCGAACGGAGGGCCTCGATGTACGTGCGCGTCGCCTTCTGCTGTTCCTGCTGCTTCATCCAACCCTGGATCTGATCCTTCGTGGGCTTCTCCCCGCGCGGAGTATCGACCTTGACGAGGATGTGCGAAGCCTGAACCTTCGCCGGAGAAGCCGGCGTATCGCCCTTCGCTTCAACCGCCGGGATCTTCTTCGTCACCATGATCAGGTGATAGCCGAACTGCGTCTTGACCGGGTCGGAGACGACGAACGGTTCAAGCTTGAACGCGACATCGGAGAATTCCTTGACCATGCGGTCAGCCGTGAATTCGCCAAGATCGCCACCCTTGTCCTTGGACGGGCAGTCGGAGTTGGCCTTCGCGAGTTCCGCGAACTTCGTCTTCAGCGCATCGCCCTTGAGACCGTCGAGCTGCTTCTTGAGGCCCTGGAGCTTCGGCAACGCCTTCGCCTGCGCATCGACCGCGGCCTTCACCTGCGCTTCATAGTTGGACGTGATGTTCGTGAACATCTCGTCAACCTTCTTCGCATCGACGACGACCTTCGAAATGACTTCCTGCTCGAGGAGCGACTGGATCTTCAGCGAGTCCTCGATTTCCTGCTTGCCGCGGGCTTCGCCCAGCGGGTGCTTGGCCGCGACTTCGGCAAAGGTCTTCGGCGCGCCCGGACGCTGCGCGTTCGCCTTGGCCATTTCGCCTTCGGCTTTCTTGCGGAAATCTTCCGTCACCTTCACGCCCTTCTTCTCGACTTCGGCGAGGAGAATCGTCTTCATCGCGAACTGCTGGGCGAGCTGCTCGGTGAAATACTTGCGCGCCTCTTCGGTCTGCTCGGCCGGGATCTTCTGGGCGGCAATGATCTTCTCGACGTCGGCGTTGATTTCGCCAAACGTCACCTTCTTGCCGTTCACTTCAACAGCCACGGCCTTCGGATCAACCGGAGCCGCCTTCGTCTCAGCAGCCTTGGCCGTCGCCGGAGCCGCAGGCTTCGCCGCTTCAGGAGCGGCCGGCTTCGTGCCGTCGTCCTTCTTTCCACAACCAGCGACCGCGAGAGCCGCAACTGCGAGAATCATACCAATCTTCATGTCTACTCCTTGTAGTTTTCTTTCCGCTCCGGGAATATCCCGGCCGGAAGTCGGCGGATTGCCCGAAAACAGTCGTAAATGATACAAAAACGTTGCGTCGATGTCAATCGAATATTCGAGGAATCAAAATGCTCGACCGGAACGGCCTACTTGCACCAGCCGACGGCCTTCGGTGTCGAAACACGGCGCCAGCCATTCTGGCGTGCGAGTTCGGTCAGCGTCGTACCGGGTGGTAAGGTGGCAATGACGGGCGATTGATCGGACGGCGCAAAGTGCAGCTGAATCGGCGACTTCGCGTCCGCCTCGGTCTTCGCGGCCGTCGGCGTTTCGCCTGTCACCGTCACGCTCGTGTTCTGCGTACTCGCCGCTTCGGCCGAAATGAAGACCAGCTTTTGCGGACGCGCCTGCGCCGTTTCATAACGTCCGACAAACGAGTTGTAGTAGCTGAAGGCCACAAGCGCCGAGTTCGTCGCCGCGACTGTTCGCGGCACGAGCACTTGCGTCCAGGTGACCTTGTTCGCGGTCCGGCTGACTTCTTTGGGCTCGTACGCCTTGAATTCCTTCGAAAGCCGCTGCACGCTCGGCCAGATGTTCGACGGGCAGTACCCGTTGAACGTGAGTTCATACGTCGCCGTCACCAGATCGCCCGGTCGGACATGGTCCGGCGTGAGCGTCTGCTTGAGGTCGAATCTCCGACCGACCGCTCCGGTGAAGTCCGCCGGCTTCCCGTCTTCGGGCAACGGCTTGACGTTGATGGAAAAGGTCGGCATCTGCTTGCGGAAGTTCGTCGAATAGCTCGAGCGGAACGACGTGCCGTTTCCCGTCTCGACGGTCTGCATGCCGCCGACGACAACCGTCAGCGTTTCCTTGACGGGCGCCGTGAAGCGCACGGGAAGTCGATACGTGCCATCGGCGTACGGTTCCACCGTGTCGGACAGATATTCGATGTTGCGATTCGGCAGTCCCATTACCTGCTGGATTTCGAACTTGCTTTTCGCCGAGAACGAAAACACAAACGCACAGGGGATGCCGACCACGGGATCCGCCGGTTCGAGTCGAACCGTCCCGGTCACTTCGGGCATCTGACGATTGCCGCCCCCCATGTTGAAGAAGAACTGCGCCGAAACCTGAAGGGACGTCATCAACACGCCCACCAGGAGAAGAAGAAATTTAACGCGTCGCATAAATCACCCCTTTCGCCAAGTGTTCACTTGTCAACGACACGGTGACGGACAATGCCGAAGCCAGAAACACCACGATGCAGAAGGTTAAAAGGATTCGCCGGAGCGCACCGCACGGCAACAACAGGCACAGCCAGCCGAATGTCCAGACGATCGCGGCGAACAGCAGCCGCGCATCAAGCGGCATGAGCACATGCGGCGCACACAGCGTACGCGTGAGCGGCAGATCGGCCCGCGGATCGTTTTTAATCCGGGCGAGGGCGGCGCGGATTCCGCGCGTCGTCGTCGCCGTCGCGCCGCATCGGCGTTCGGCACAGGCATACGCCTGAAGGGCCAGCCGCGGCTCGCCGCCCATCAGCGCACACGCACCGAGATTGCCGTACAGAATCGGATTGGCGGCGCCTTCTTTGAGACAGTCGGTGTAGGCTGCGGCGGCCGCCTTGAATCCCTTCTCTTCGGTTGCCTGCGTCGCCAACGCGCCCGCGCGACGAAGCGTAAACGCAGGGGACGCGCCGAAGACGCTGAATGTCGCCAAACAGCAGATCAACAACAACACCACGACTTTGCGCGCCGAGTAGTTCGTCCGGTCGGCATCCGACAGCGCATCGACCAACACCTTGATTTCGTCCGCAGTGTAGTCGTCCGCCATCAGCCGCTGCGCATCCGCCGCCGTCACGGTCGTCCCCTTCACGCCATAGCGCGTTTCGAAGAACGTGCAAATGGCACGCGCGCGCTTTTCGACATCGCGTCCCTTGAGGGCGCGACAGCACACCCGATAGGCCGACGCACGCCGTGTCGCCAAACGCTGGGCCGCGAGACGGCGCCGCACGGGCGGGGCAAGACGAATGACCGTGAACAGCAATGGTGTGACAAGGAACAGCACCAGCGCCAGCGGCAGATGGGGCAGCAGCGGCTCCGTCTCGGCGCCGCGCGGATCGAAGTCGAGTCCGTCCGGCAACGGGAAAACTTCGCTTTCGTCGACCGCGTCGTTCATATCTCCCAGCGCCGCCTGCACACCGGCCTTCACCTGGACGGGGAAGGATTCCGTCTTCCGCGTCACATACGCCTGGCGATTGATGTCGTAGTACGACACGGGCAAGGACGGGAAATCCACCGTGCCCGCCTTGAGGGGACGCACACGCCAGGTGAAACGACGCGAATCGGCCAGCGTTTCGGTTTTAAGCGAACCTTCGTCCAGACGGAACACGCCGTCTTTTTTGAGAACGTCGACAAAAGCCGGCGCCGTGACAGCGGTCAGGTCCGTTGCACCTGACACGTCAAGCGTCAGAACAAGCGGATCGCCCGCCGTGCAGATGTTCACGTCAAGGGACGCCTTCACCACGAGGTTCGACGAAATCGCCCCGCAATAGGACGCCGGTCGACCCGCAAACGGCGGCTCGATCACGGTCACCGTCCAGGGTCTCGTCCGAAGCGTCACTTCCTTCAACGTGGGCGAATGAACGGCCCGACCGAAACGGTCGCGTTGCGTGCGAACGGACGTGATCACCGGCACCTTCGCCACCACGGCATCAAAGACGACCTTTCCCGGTTCCTTGGCACGATACGGCAGAGACGACACGACGAACTCCCACCCGTTCACCTTCCCGCGCTTCACCCGCCGGGTTTCGAACGGGAATGTCGCCTTGCGGGGACCGAGCGAACGACCGAAGAAATCGTCGTCGTCGTCGAAGAGTCCGGCAAAGGGATTGCGGGAATTCATGCCGGCGCGCAAACTTGCGAAGCCGTCCGTCACAAAGTCGTTGAGCGTAAAGCACGGTGCGCTTCGACTCGCGTTCTGCGAATTGATCGGCGGTACGCGACGCGGTTCGACCGACTCGATCGCGGCCCGCTTCCAGTCCGGATGCCAAAACGGCACGCTGAGATGAGGCGGACGCTGACTGAGGACCGGCGGTGTTTCCGCGAACCCCTCTTCGAGCGGCGGCATCCAGAGCCGCAGCGTCAACGTCATCTCTTCGGTTACGACGAGATTCGTCTTGGAGATTTCGAACTCCAGCGTCGGCTGCGGATCAGACGTCGCCGCACGAACACCGAGGCAAAGAAAGACAATGAGAAAGGGAAGGAACAATCGACTCTTCATTTTCACTTCACTTATTGAATCACCATCACGGCCACATTCCGATGCGCGCCTTTGGGGGACTTGCCATCCAGGGGCACCGGCAGGGCGATGCTGTTCGTCGAACTTTCTGAGAGCGTATCCAGCTGCGACAACGCCTGCGCAAGGCGCGTGCGACGCTGGTTTTCCTGGCGGTTTTCCATGATCGTGATACCAGACAGCAGACCGGCGGCGAAGCAGAGCAACCCGAGCATCGTCACCGAAGCCGTCACGAGGAACGGATGATGATGTTGCCGAAGGTCCATCGCCGCTTCCGCTTCAGCACGCGCACGCGCGGCCTGAAGGCGTTCACGTTCGACCGCGAGCGCTTCGCGTTCGAGACGCAGACGCTCTTCGCCGAGCGTGGTCGGGTTGACTTCACCCGTCAAGTTGTCTGATTCGTTGTCCATGGTGCCTCCAAGTCTATCACGGATCGGTTAGAACTGCGTTAGAAATCGGGCGTCACTTTTTGGGCGTCTCCGGCGGGGGAACCGGCGGTACGCCGAGGAACTTGAATTCCGCTGAAAGGTCTTCGCCCACGATGCGCGAGAGGCGGCGGCAGAACTGGATGCGCTTGTCCAGGTCGTTCTTCGGACGCTCCATCGGCGACAACGTACGATACTCGGCAAAGAGCTTCTCGAATGCCTCCCACCCGTACTTTTCGATGAGCTTGGTGAAGAAGTCGAGCGCGAGGAACGGATCCTGACACCAACGGTCCATGGGGCGTCCCGCAAGATTCCACTCCTTGACGCGCTGGGCGAGCCGCTCATCGCCCATCTTCGTCTGGTAGGACGTCTTGCCGCAGATCTTCAGCATGTTGTAAAGCGTGAAGAAGTTCACGGTCACTTCGCCGGTTCCATTGAAGGTCCAGTCGTAATTCTGGTGGTTGTGTCCCATTTCATGGAAGAAGCCCCAGACGTCGTCTTCATTGCCGGCCCGGATCACGCGCTCGTTCATCAGGTTGCGCAGGCAGCTCGTCGGCACCATGATCGGATAGCCCGCATGCATATAGCCCGCACACAGCTGCACGTCGGCGACAATGCGTTCCGGCGAAACACGATTCGTCGGAATGCCCGTGAGCCGCGCATCGTTGTCGATGATCTCGCGCCACACCTGCAGGAGCGGTGCCGGATCGCGCAGGTTCTGGACGTATTTGAACGGCACCGAAATCGCCACATGGTCGTTTTCGATTTCGACAAACGGCGCCGGCGACGAACGCAAGGCGTTCAGCCAGGTGTCAGGTGTATCGCGCCCTTCCACATACCAGGCCGCAGGACACGCCGGACCCACCTTGACCTGCACTTTCCCCTTCGCGTTCTTCGGCACGACGAGGTAGACGAGACCGCCAAACGGCGACGAGAATTTCGTCGTGGCCTGCGTGAGCGGGAACTCGACGTCGACAACCGGTGCACGATTCCAGCGCAAATGCGAAGTGACACGACACGTGGTCGAACCGACCCGCACACGCAGTCCCAGCTTCTCGGCGCCTTCCGGCAACGTGACGGTCAACGGTTCGCCCGCAACGGCGAAGAGTCCCGTACTGTGCCAGCGCGGCACCGTGAGGTCGACGGCAATTTCGCGCGTCTCGCGACGGGAACCCTTTTCCGGCACACCCGGATAGACCGAGGCCGCCGGACTCGCCGGCCATATCTGGTCCGGTTTGGCGAGCCAGTCGTTCTGGAACAGCTGATACCCCAGCCGGGCCTGCACGCGCGTCGGTCCGAGCGGATGCTCGGGCGCCGGCAGGAAGTTGTTGAGTCCCTTCGTCGCCAGTTCTTTGAGACGCGGCAGATAGCGCGTATCATCCAGCGGCAGCACTTCGGTGAGTCCGCCCAGCGTGTAGAGACAACGCGCACCAAGCGCATTCGGCAACGGCCGTCCACTGGCCGTCAGTTCGAACGTGTCGTCTGCCGTCATACCCGGCAGATCGAGATCCGGCGTAACGGAATAGAAACCGCCCTGTTCGCGGTCGACGATCGTTCCGCTCGCATAGATGCCGGCAGGACCCATCACCGCATTGAACGGGCTTTCCGTCCGGAACGACTTGCCGCCGCTGATCTGATGCCAGCCCCACCCGACGACCGGACTCAACACGCGCCCGCCCTTCTCGACAAAGGTCCGCAGGAAGTCCGCCTGCGCACGCCCCCGCGAATCGATCGACGTCACAAGCACGGCATCCGCCGGCAAGGATGCGAATTCTTCACGCGAGACCACGGACACGATCTTGATCCCCGCGACCTTCTTGAAGGCCTGCTGAATGGCCGCCCGCATCATCTCCAGACGACGGTCAAGATAGATCGTCGTCGGCTGTTTCCCGGCGAGCCACGAAAGACACTCGCGGAGGAAGACGACGTTTTCACGACGCTTCGCCATTTGCGGACTGAAGAACGCCTCATGCGTAACGGCCACCGCACGGCCGCGCCCCCAGGCGGTCGCCGCCGCAACAGGCGCTTTCACGCCGTTGACGCGTCCAAACGCAAGCGGCACCGCTTCGCCGCCCGTGAGCAGGATCGAACCGGGACACGCCCCCGTGCCAACGTCGAGCGTCTTCACATGTTGTGCGACACGCGTCCGCAACGCATCCGCCTCGCGGGCGAGCGCCGCGCAGGCACCGAGGGCCAAAAGGCACGTCAAAGTCTTTTTCAAATACATTGTCTTCCCCTTTTAGAATCGCAGCGCACCGCCGCGGAAATAGATTGGCGAATCGGAAACCGGCACAAGCCACGCGTCGCCTTGACGCACGGGCCGCACGCGCGCACCGAAGAGATCCACGAATTCGATCTTGTCCGTCGTGAAACGAAGCGGACGCATCTCGGCCTTGCCGACCTTCCAGACCATGCCGCCGATACGACCATCCGGCAGCTTCCACTGCGGATAGTAGTTCAGGCGGTCCTGATCGTGCCAGGCATTCGGCAATTGGACGCTTCCCACCGGACGACGGTCAATGAACGTCATATAGGCGGTGTAGGCCGGTTTGGGCGCGAAGTTCGCGTGCAGAATGCCAAAGTAGGATTCGGGATCGTAGGGATTGCTGTCCGGCTGCGTCATCTCGTACCAAAGGAAGGTCTGCACGCCTTCGGCAAACGAGATGCCGAGCGAACGGGCCATCATCTTCGCCTGGCGCGCTTCATCGCTCGCAAAGATCGACCGCTGGAACACGCCACTGACGGCAACTGCGCCTTTATAGTCGCTATTGAATTTATAGACGCCGGCACACACGGCCTCGACGTCGTTCGCCTTCGCCGACAGCAGCGGAATGAACTTGTCACCCGGCTTGAGCAGACGATCCGTGAAGAAACGTTCGCCCTTCGCCGAATAGCCGGACATCAAATCCTGCACCGAGGCGGTTGGACGCACCACGATCTCCTTCGGCAAGCGCTTGTCATACCACCAGGCCGTTTCGGCAAGACGCAGCTGTGCGCGATGCGCGGCCGTATCCGCGTCCACCTTCACCGACTGTCCCTTGGCCGTGATGCGGGTGCCATACCACATCGGCATGCCGCCGAAGTCGACCAGAAGGCCGCCCTTCTTCACGAAGTCGAGCACGAGCGGGAATGTGTCTACCGGATACGCCTCGGTGAACGGATAGAACAGCACGTCCACATCGCCGCGCGCCAAACGCGCCTTCAACGCCTCGGGGTAACACGTCTCGAGTGTCGAACCGGGCGGCAAAGCGGCGGCAAGTCCCGCAGGGGCCATGTCCTCGTCGTTTGTTCCGGACGGCAGATAGAGCGCATGCCATTCTTTCTTCTCGGGGTTGGCGGTCCGCAAGGCGGCACGGACAAGTCCTTCCGTCGCGAACTTCGCCTGGTGGGTCGGCCAGCCAAGCTCGGTGATCCAGATCGGCTTCTTCGCATCGCCATACTTCGCCATCAGCGCGCGCAGCTTCTCGAGCGCGATGTCAAGCGAACCTTCGGGACGGCGCGGATGGGAGTACGGATGCACGCTCATGATGTCGAAGAAGCGCCCGCCCCCCAGCTTGTAGACTTCTTCGATGAACGAGAGCGGAACACCCGCCGTTCCGCCGAAGGAAATCGAAACCGGGCCGGCGTACATCTGGCACGACTCGCTTCGGGCGGCTTCATAGGTACGCCGCAGCAAGGTGTAGTAGTTCGTCGGATTCGGCGACTTCCAGAAGGCGGAAATGTTCTCTTCGTTCCAGACCTCGAGCACGGGCAGACGCTTCTGATAGTGCGCGACAACGCGTTTCACATATTCGCTCCACTTGTCGAGCTTCTCATGGGCCGGACGCGCCCAGGCGGGTGGACTCGTCAGAATCGGCAACAGCTGCACACCGCGCGCCTCGCAGGCGGAAACGACACGGTCCATCGTGGCAAAATTCCACTCGCCCTGCTTCGTTTCGATCGTCGTCCAGTCGAAGTCGCTGCGCACCCAGCCGAGTCCTGCCGCACGCAACATCTCGCATGTACGATCCGGCGCCTCGCCCCGCGTCACATGCGCACACGCGCCGTACGGATTCACGGCAGCGCCCGCACTCGCCACAAGGCCCGCCAGAATAGAAAGTATCTGAATTTTCATAATGAGGCTATTATACCAAAATCAGCCGTGTCAAAAAATATAAAAATAACCCTACAAATTGCCTCCGCGCCCATTTTCCATTTTCCATTTGCCCAACGGCCCCACACTCATTTTCAATTTTTCATTTTCCATTTTACATTTGCCCAACGCCCCACACTCATTTTCAATTTTCCATTTTCCATTTTCAATTCGGAAATGGAGCCGGCAGAGGGATTCGAACCCCCGACCAGCGGTTTACAAAACCGCTGCGCTACCACTACGCTATACCGGCCTCAACACTTTTGCCAACGTAAAAGCGGCGTGAATTATATCAAATCACGCCTCGAAACGCAACCCCGCAATGACACACTTTTTATTTGTTGCCTTTGGGCTGATTGTATTTTCCCCGGCGGACCCAGCAGCTACGGCACTGGCAATTGTCGTCACGGCCGCAGGTTCCCTGGATGTCCTGGACGGGGTGCGGCTTGAGGGCACGACGGCACAAGGCAAGCAACTCCTCGCGTGCGGCCGGTTTGCACAGCCACAAGACGCGGCTCTTCGTTTCGTCGCCGCGGTTCACCAGCGCGTCGAAAGGCTGCGCGGCAATCGCCGCTCCGAGCTCGCGCGCCACGGCGGCACGCAACGCCTTCTCGCCCGCCGGATCGATCGCGCGCGTCTCCGGACGATTCCATCCGTATCCGCCGAGCGAATGCTCCGGCACTGCAAGATCCATCCACAGGACGAGCGTCCGCCACTCCTCCGGCGTCAGCTTCGGTCCATGTCCGCCCAGCAGGCGCTTCGTCAGCGGACTTCCACCCGCGAAATACTTGCCAGGAACCGTCACGTCCGTCTCGGAATAGCCGTGGATGTAGTCGATCTGGCGGTCGCGGATGAGGCGGTGGTGTCCTTCCGCGCCGATGAAACTCGGCGCCTTGCCGAGACCATGGCACGAGATGCACTTGCGGTCGAAGATCGGCTGCACCGAAAGCGCGTAGCGGAACGGTCCCGTATACCCGAGGTCCACTTCCGGACGCGGCACCTCGATCTTCATGCCCGCCGGACGCTTCACCGCGCCGCGGCTGGTCCGCTTGTCTTCATGGCATCCCGTACATCCCTGCACTTCGCCCTTCTGCGTGTAGATGAAGCTGCGCATCGTCAGAATCGCAATGCCGTTCGTGTCGATCGCCTGCAGCTGAATCGGCATGCCCGACGGAATCCGAAACGCCGCCGCGCCTTCCGGACTCACCGGCACAATTCCCAAGGTCTCCTTGTGCAGCGACAGGTCGTTCCCCAGATTCGGCGTCTCCCGACAGCAGATCGGCAGATTATGGAACCGATTGATGCGCAGCGCGGCGATGGATCCCTTCGGTAGATTCTGCCGACTCTCGTAACAGTTCTCGACATAGCAGACGCCCGTATTCCCTTCGCCCGAATCGCCCGGTGCATTCGTCAGCACCGGCGGCTTCGGACGCTTCACGAGCGGAATCGGATTGAACGTGCCATACGTCGGATCGCGATAGATGAGCTCGCGTCCGCCCAGCTTGTCGACGAGCCAGATCGCGCTCGAACGCGGCTCCGGCCACGCGCTCATCCCGCCTACGCTTTTGGGATGTCCCGACGGATACCACCCCGGGTCGTCGATGTAGCTCGCAAAGAAGAGCGTGTCATTCACCGGAACCGGAGCCGCATAGAATCCCGGGAATTTCCACCCTTCCGTTTCCGGGAACGGGATCTCGGGCGTCAGCCGCGTGATCGGCTGCAGGAAGTCTTCGCCCTGCCGCGCATCGAACAGCACGAGCGAACCGCCCGTCACCATGTGGTGCGCACCCGCCGTCGCCACGAGTTCGGTCGAACCGGGAATCGCCTTCGCCTCCGTGAGCACTGCAATGGACCGCGAGTAGTTGCCGTAGAGATGCGACACCGAGGTCCCGTCCGGACGCATCGCCCAGAGCGACTGGAAGAGAATCGCATTACGGTCGATGTAGTCCCAGCGCGTGTAGGCGAGGCGTCCGTCGTTCATCACTGTCGGTTCCCACTCGTTCGCCTCGCCGAATGAAAGCGGACGAATCTTCTGCGCCACCGCTCCGGCCGCCCCGACGGTCGGCAGCTCCGCACGATAGAGCGTGAAGCTCGGCGTGTAGCGTCCCCAATGGCACCGCCCGAAATTCTGGCAGCGCGTGGACGTGAACGCGAACCCGCCATCGGGCAGGTAGCACGGGTCCCAATCTTCGATCAACACCGTCTGGCGTCCATCCATCGTCTCCATCGGATCGCCCGCACAGCCCGTGAGCTGCCGCACCCAGCTGCCGTCGCTCGCGCATTCGTAGATGAAATAGCGGCGATGGAAATTCGGACGCTCCGACGGACGCAAGGCCGGCACTTCGGGAATCTTGAGCGCATCGGGGTCCGCCTCGGGCTTGCGCGTGTGGTCGCAGAACGAAAACAGAATGCGGTCGGCATCCCAGTTGAGATCGGGATTGAGCACGCACCCTTCCGGCAGTTTGCCGGCAAGCAGGAGCTTCTTTTCAGGGAACGTCCGCCAGTTGTCGAGCGCGATCAAACCTGGGCCCGCCTTCGAGAAGCGTCCAAGATATTGGTCGACCATGTGGTTGAAATGCGTGAACGGCACGTCGCGTTGCACGCAGATGAGACGGTCGAACTGCAAATCGGGATGCGCAAAGAGAATGCGACGACGCAAGCGGCGGACGATTTTCTCCACCATCGCGCGATCTTGCGGCGTTGCCGCCGTCGAGGCCCAGCGCTGATTGACTTTCATCTCGTGCCGGAAGAGTTTCATCTCCTTGGGCGGAAGGACTTTCGCGACATAGTCGTACGTCCGCTGACAGAGCGCGAGCGCCTCGTCGAGCGAATCCGACGTGACGGGATGCGCAACGACGCCCGGGATGCCCGCCGGAAGATCGGTCCCGTAGAACTCGACTTCAGCGAAGTTACCCCCGCAGCAGCCGAACGAATCGGGCGGATAGGGATTGGGGGCGATGACGCGGAAAAAACGGAACGCACGCTGTGCCGTCGCATCCGTCAGTTTCACCTCGATCCATTCTTTGTTGGGTTTCCATCCCCGCAACGGCGCGGCGACATGCAAGGTGACGGCATCTTTGAAGTCCGCCCGGTTCGCACCTTGGAAGCGACAGCCCCACACGCGCGAATAGACGAAGTCGAGGTCGCGCCCCAGATAGCGCAGACGCGTCAGCATCTTCGGCTTAGGCAGTTCAATTCCCGCCCAGCAGGCGCCCGCCATCGCTTCAAACGGCGGATCGAAATAGGTCGCCGGATTGCCGTCGAAGACAGCCCGCTTCGTCACATTGGTCGCGCCCTGCCATCCGCCTTCGGTTCCGAGAACGATGATTTGGCCTTGCGCATCCCGCACGGCTTGCGCGTTCAGAAATTCTTCTCCCGCCAGGACGCTTCCTGCCACAAAGAGGACCATCAAACCATTCGCCAACTTCATCGCACTTCCTCCTTGTTCAGTTTTCAATCACATCAAAAATGAGTTGTTTGGGGCTTGGGGCATCAGGCGTAAGGCGAATCGCCGCCTGCACACGCGCGGACACCGTCTCGAACACATCGGACCGCGTCGTCGTCGCCAATCGGGCCAGCGTCTCACCCGCCTTGACTGCATCGCCGCGCGTCACACACAGGTTGACACCGGCCAGCGGATCGATCATGTCATCCGACTTCGCACGTCCCGCACCGAGTTCGAACGCGGCCTGGGCGATCCCGTTCGCATCGATCGACGCGACAAATCCATCGGCCGCCGCCTTCACTTCGTAGGTAGCGACGGGTGTGTGAATCAGCGTGTCGAAAGCCGCAAGATCGCCACCGTGCAACTTGACCATCTGCGCGAAGCGCGCAAAGGCCGCGCCGTTCGCGAGATTCGCCTGACACTGCGCACGCGCCTCGGCGATCGGGAGTCCCTTCGCAAGCGACACCATCCGTGCGGCGAACGCGATTGACAGATCAATGACATCCTGCGCGCGGCTGCGTCCCTGCAAGACGTCGATCGACTCCTGCACTTCGTTTGCATTGCCGACAGCGAACCCCAGCGGTTCATCCATCTGCGTCACAAGGGCGCAGGCCTTGCGTCCCGCCCCGTGCGCGCCCTTCACAAGCGCGTGGGCCAATGCCCGGGCGTCGGACGGCGTCTTCATGAACGCACCGGCTCCGCATTTGACATCGAAGACAAGCGTCTCGGCGCCTTCGGCCAGTTTCTTGGAGAGGATCGAGGCGACGATTAGCGGGATCGAGGGGACAGTCCCCGTGACATCGCGTAAGGCGTAGAGTTTCTTGTCCGCCGGCGCGATCTCGCCCGTCTGCACGGTAAGGGAACATCCGCAGGCGGACACGACCGGACGATACTGGTCAAGTGTGAGACCGGCCACATAGCCGGGAATGGATTCCATTTTGTCGGCCGTGCCGCCCGTCAGGCCGAGGCCGCGACCGGTGAGCGACGGCACGGCGAGTCCGCACGCGGCGGCCAGGGGTTGGATGATGAGCGACAGCTTGTCGCCGACACCGCCTGTCGAATGCTTGTCGGCCGTCGGCGGGAAGCCGGGCCACGAGAGACAGGTTCCCGAGTCGCGCATCGCTTCGGTCAGAGCCAGCGTTTCGGCGTCGTTCATGCCACGGCAGCAGACGGCCATCGCAAACGACGCCATCTGATAGTCCGGCACATCACCCTTCGTGTAGGCGTCAATCAGCGCGTGGATTTCTTCCGCGGTCAGCGCCCCACCTTCACGTTTACGGTCGAGAAGAAGCTTGACGATCATGGCGATTCAAAACTCCCAAGTGGACGCAAGACGGCACGTTCGTCCGCCACGTCGGTTAACTTTCAAGGAGCATGTCGCTCCGCGGGGTCAAGGGGCGTCCGCGCAGGAATTCGCCGCCGGCGAGTTCGCGTGCGCCTTCCGCCTTCAGCGAGGTCAACAGCAATACGCCATCGCCCGTGCGAATGATAGGTCCACGCGCCGTGGCGTCGACAACCGTCCCAGGCAATTCGGCACGCCAGGTAGGATCGATCTGTTCGGACTTGACGAACTCGACACCCGTGATGACGACGCGCCCCGTATTGCCCTTCCGGCGGAAACGCGCCGGCAGGAACGTGTAGCAGCCAGGCCAGGGCGAATAGGCGCGGAGCAGCAATTCGATCTCGCGCGACTTCTTCTTCCAGTCGATGAGGCCGTCCGTCTTCTTGATCTTGTGCGCAAAGGTCGCCTTCGCGTCTTCCTGCTCGATCGGCGCCGGCAGCGTGCCGGCTTCGAGCATGCGCAGGGTCTTCGCAAACGTCACACCGCCCGCAATCGCCAGACGGTCCATCAGCGAATCGCCCGTGTCGTCCGAATAGATCGGTTCGATCGCCTTGCGCAGAATCGGACCGTCATCCATACCGCGTCCCATTCGAATGACGGAAATGCCCGTGAGTTCATCGCCGGCGAGCAAAGCCGCCGTCACGGGTGAGGCGCCGCGATACTTCGGCAGGAGCGAGAAGTGGCAGTTGATGCAACCGTATTTCGGCAGGTTGAGGATTTCGTCCTTGAGGAACTGTCCGAACGCCACAACGGCGATGACATCCGGCTTGCGCGCACGGATCCATTCAACGGCCTCGGGCGCATTCACGTTTTCAGGCGTGATGCAGTCGAGGATGCCGCGCTCGCTCGCATATTTGCGGCACGGACACGGCGTCAGATCGCGTCCGCGCCCTGCCGGTCGGTCCGGTTGCGTCACCAGACCGACGACTTTCAGACTCGGCAGGCGGAGAATCGCGTGCAGGCACGTGGCCGACGCTTGAGATGATCCCATGAATACGATACGCATCTGATGTTACCTCCTGCCTGTTGAAAAAAACTACTTGTCGAGTCCCGGGAAATCGAGCGTCGCAAAATAGTCCGCCAACGTTTCCGCACGGCGAATGAGTTTCACCGAGCCGTCTTCTTCCAGCAGCAGCTCCGCGCTGCGAAGCTTGCCGTTGTACTGGAAGCCCATCGCGTGTCCATGCGCGCCGGCGTCGTGCAGCACGAGCAGGTCGCCCGGCTCCACCGTCGGAATCGCGCGGTTGACGGCGAACTTGTCGTTGTTCTCGCAAAGCGAACCGGTCACGTCGCACATCATCAACGGCACGGACGGCGTCACGCCCGGGAAGTTGTAGGTCGTCCCCGCTTCGCCGTACTTCGGCACGGAGATGTGGTGATAGGCGTCGTAAAGCGCCGGACGCATCAGGTTCGCCATGCAGGCGTCGAGTCCCACGTAGGTCTTGTAGGTACGCTTGATGTGGCGCACGCGCGCGACGAGGTAGCCGTAGGGACCCGTGATGCAGCGGCCGCATTCCATGAAGACCTTGAGGTCCGGATGGCCGCGATCGAGGAGATGCGTCTTGTAGGCCGCCTGGATGCCGGCGCCGATGACTTCGAGCGGCTGTTCCTTCTGCTCGGGCTCGTAGGGAATGCCGATGCCGCCGCCGATGTTGATGAACTCGAACGTGATGCCGACCTTCTGCGAGATTTCGGTGACAAGATCGAAAAGCAGCGTGGCCGTATCGATGATGTATTGCGGATCGAGTTCGTTCGAGGCGACCATCGTGTGGAGGCCGAAACGTTTGACGCCCTTCGCTTTCATGCACGTGTAGGCTTCGATCAGCTGGTCCGTCGTGAATCCGTACTTGGCCTCTTCCGGCGTCCCGATGATGGCGTTGCCGCCCTTGAGCGGACCCGGATTCCAGCGGCAGCAAAGGAGTTCGGGAAGTTTGCCGTCCAAGCTCTTCTCAAGGAAGTCGAGATGCGTGATGTCGTCCAGATTGATGATGGCGCCCAGCTGGGCCGCCTTTTGGAATTCTTCTGCCGGCGTATCGTTGGACGTGAACATGATGTTCTCGCCCACGTTTCCGACGGCCTCGGAAAGGACGAGTTCCGCGAGAGACGAGCAGTCGCAACCGAACCCCTCGGCGCGAAGGAGTTGAATCAGATAGGGATTCGGCGCCGCCTTCACGGCAAAGTATTCATGGAAGCCCTTGTTCCAGGCAAACGCGGCTTTCAGACGACGCGCAAAAGCACGCATCGCCCGCGCGTCGTAGAGATGGAACGGCGTCGGATAGGTTTCGGCCAGCTTCTCAAGCTGCTCATTATTCAAAGGCAATGTTTTCATAAGCGGATATTTTATCATTTCCAAACCAAGTGTTCAAGGCCCACGTAATCTGCGTTGTAGTCGGTCAGTGAGCGGGGGGACTTGTTCCTTCCACAGCCCGCGATCGGGGCCGTGGTGTCCGTGTGGGTGGAGGCTCGCGCGGCTTCGGGGGCAACCGTACGCCCGTCC
>JAKSOY010000299.1 GCA_024405255.1 Kiritimatiellia bacterium | reverse complement strand
TCCACAACGTGACGAACGGCATCACGCCGCGTCGCTGGCTGCTGAAGGCGAACCCGACGCTCGCGCAGCTCATTACGGAGGCCATCGGCGAGACGTGGATTACGGACCTTTCGGACCTCAAGCGCCTTGAATCGCGCATGGACGATTCGACCTTCCTCACCTGCCTTGCGAAGATCAAGCTTTCCAATAAGCGCGTGTTGGCGAAATACATCCAGGATACGCAGGGTGTGACGATCGATCCAACGTCCCTTTTCGATGTGCAGGTGAAGCGTCTGCACGAGTACAAGCGCCAGCTGCTGCTGGCACTCTACATCATCATCTTCTACAACCGCCTGCTGGCGGATGCGAACTACGACCCCGTGCCGCGCACGTTCATCTTCGCGGCCAAGGCGGCGCCGGGCTACCACATGGCGAAGTGCATCATCCGCCTCATTCACGGGATCGCCGATGTGGTGAACCGCGATGTGCGGACGCGTGGCAAGATCAAGGTCGTTTTTCTGCCGGACTATCGCGTCTCCCTTGCGGAGAAGATCATGCCGGCGGCGGAATTGAGCGAGCAGATCTCCCTGGCCGGTACGGAAGCGAGCGGCACCGGCAATATGAAGTTCATGATCAACGGTGCGCTCACGCTCGGCACCTACGATGGCGCCAATGTGGAAATCCATCAGGAAGTCGGCGATGAGAACATGTTCCTCTTCGGGTTGCGGACCGAAGATGTCGCGAAGCTGCGGCCGACCTACCGCTCGCGCGACTGGTATGAGAAGGACCTGGAAATCCAGCAGGCGGTCGACATGATCCGCCGGAATGTATTCTCCGTGTCCGAGCCGGGACTGTTCGATCCGATCGTGCGTTCGCTTCTGGACTACAACGACTACTATATGCTGCTGGCGGATCTGCGGAGCTATTGCGAGGCGCAGGATCGCGTGGATGCAACCTATCGTACGACGGACCGCTGGATGCGGATGTCGCTGGTGAACATCGCGCGGTCCGGTCGCTTCTCGAGCGATCGCGCCGTGGCGGAGTACGCACGCGACATCTGGCATGTGAAGGGCGTCTCCTTCGAGGACTGAAAGTAATAATTTAAACAACGAAACAACTAACCAAAAGGGAATCAGACAATGAGGAAGCTTCTGCTAGGTGCGCTTCTGATGGGCGTCTTCTCCGTACAGGCCGCGCGTGTCGCGTCTGTCACCGTGAAGTCGCTGAACGGCGCCGACGTGAATCTCAGCGATGCCCAGGCCCAGTGCCAGGTCAAGCCCGGCGACGAGTACGATCCGGCCCAGTGCCAGCGCGACGTGCGTGCGCTGCGTGACCTCGGCGAGTTCGACGAGATCACCGTGAAGGTCGAGGAGACTGTCGACGGAGTCGATGTCACCTACTTCATCAAGCGCAAGATGCGTTTCCAGGGGCCGCTTGTCGTCAAGGGGTGCAAGTACTGGAACGAAGGCAAGGTCGCCAAGTTTTCGGAACTGAAGGACGGTCGCTCGTATGGCGAGGCGGAAATTGCCGCCGCCGCCGCGCGTATCCGCCAGCAGTACCTGAAGAAGAACTTCCACGACGTGAAGGTCGAGCCTGTGACGACGCCGGTGGAGGGATTGGCCGGCTTTGTGACGATCACGATGAACATCGAGGAAGGCGAGCAGCTGGAAGTCTACGCGTTCGAGTTCGACGGCAACGAGGTTTTCAAGTCGAAAGAGCTGCGCGCGACCTTCGGCGATTTGCCGTGGTGGAATCCGTGGGGCTGGTTCTCGAATACGCCCGCGACGGCGCAGGATCTTGCCGAGGCCGCCGATAAGGTGCAGGCCTACTATCGCGATCACGGCTATCTGGATGCCGTGGTGTCGCAGCCCAAGGTCGAGGAGCGCGAGAAGGGACGCAAGTATCGCGTGTTCGACGTCAAGGAGGGCGCGCAGTACAAGGTTGGTGCGCTCTCCATCACGGGCTTGAAGAAGTATCCGGCGGAGGTCGTGCTGGCCGAGGTGAAACGGATTAAGACGGGCGATGTCGCGGGACAGACGGCCCTCGAAGAAGCGGCGCACGAAATCGAGGTGTACTGCGGTTCGGGCAATCCTCCGCTCGCGGATACGCATGTGACGGTTCGCCGTCTGCCGACGGCGAACGATCCGAACACGATCGACATCCAGTTCGTCGTTGAAGAAGGCGTACCGGTGACGATCAACAACGTCGTCGTACGTGGTAACGACTATACGAAGACGAAGGTCATCACGCGTGAAATCCGTCTTTCGCCCGGCGACCCGATGCTGGTGGACGAGGCTGAAAAGTCGAAGCGCCGTCTCGAGAACCTCCGTTACTTCGACCGTGTGCGCTACTACCTCGAGAAGGTGGAGGGTGGCGAGGCGAAGGACGGACAGCCTGAGAAGCGCGATCTCGTCTACGAGCTCTCCGAGCGCAACACCGGCAACTTCCTCATCGGCATCGGCGCCGGTACGGAAAGTTCCGTGTTCGGCCAGGTCGAGCTGAACGAAGCGAACTTCGACCTCTTCAGTCCGTGGCGTTTCCGCGGCGCCGGCCAGAAGGGCCGCATCTGCGTGCAGGCGGGTCCGCGTGTGCAGACGTATGAAGCGTCCATCTCGGAGCCGTGGTTCCTCGATCGTCAGCTCGAACTCACGGTTGAAGTCTATCGCCGTCAGCGCTGGTTCGACGACTACGATGTGATTCGCAACGGCGCGATGGTGGAACTGAGCTATCCGGTGAAGTTCCTGCCGAAGGCGGAGGCGTTCGGCCGTCTGGGCTTCTCGCTGTCGGCCGAGTACATCGAGATGACGGATGTCGAGAACGACTACTTCTACGACCCGAAGCGTGACGATGAGTTCCGTATGCTGAAGGAAGAAAAGGACAAGTACAGCGGCAATGTTGAAGTGCCGCTCGAAATCTTCTGGCGTCACGATACGCGCAACAAGTTCATGTTCCCGTCGGAAGGCCACACCGCCAAGATCTATGGCGACCTCGTGGGCGGCGACAACTGCTACTGGCGCGCGGGTTTCAGATACCGTCAGTACTTCCCGGTGATCAAGAAGTACGGCCATGTGTTCCAGTTCGGCATCCGCGGCGAAACCTTGGATGACTTCAGCGATGATCTGGCGATCTACGATCGTCTGTTCCTCGGCGGCTCCAAGTCGATCCGTGGTGTCGACTTCCGTGAAATCGCGCCGCGTATCTACCACCGTGAGGGCAAGCACGGTCACTATGTGGCCTGGGGCGGTCAGACCTCCTGGTGCATCAACATGGAATACTCGATTCCGGTTGTCTCCGTGTTGCGCCTGGCGGCCTTCTCCGATCTCGGTAGCGTGGGCGAAGACGTGTTCGACATCGATATGGACTGGTTCTGCTGGTCGGTCGGTCTGGGCGTTCGCATCGATCTCGAGTCGTTCCCGATTCGTCTCGACTTCGCGGTGCCGGTGGTCGATCCGGATGAAGACGTGCACGAGAAGGTGTTCTCCTTCTCGATCGGCTACGACTTCTAAGGTTAAAGGGTTAAAGATTAAAGGTTGAAGATTAAAGGTTGAAGGTTAACGATTAGCGGTTAATGGGTTAGAGAGTTAACGAGTTTAAAGATTGAGTAGAAGGGAAGTTTAAAATGAAGAAGATGATGATGGGTCTCGCCCTTGCGGCGGCGATGTGCGCTTCGGCGGAGCTGAAGATCGGCACGGTGAACATGGTCGACCTCGTGCGTCTGCACCCGAATCACGAGTCCAACAAGGCGCTCGTGAAGTCGACGGATGCCGACTACAAGGACAAGCTCGAGAAGATGCAGGAAGCCGCCAAGGCCATTGCAGACGAGGGCAAGAAGGTCCAGCAGGACCTGATGAGCCCGATGCTCTCGCAGTCCGCCAAGGCGGATGCGCAGAAGAAGCTCGAAGGCATTCAGCAGCGTTTCATGCAGCAGCAGCAGGACCTGCGGAACGCGGCGCAGAGCTTCCAGAGCCAGCTCACCGAACTCGAGACGCGTTTGCTGAAGTTGGAGACGGAGAGCATTCGCGAGCAGATTACGGCGTACGCCAAGGACAAGGGCTTCGACATCATCGCGGATTCGACGATGCTCGCCTTTTCAAAGGATTCCCTTGACGTGACGGACGACATTCTCCGCGCGCTCAAGGTCGATCCGGCCAAGCGCCACGAGAAGAAGAAAGAGGCGAAGAAATAATCACTTCCGCGGGAACGGAAGTTCAAGACGGTGGGGCCGCTTCTTCGGAAGCGGCTCCTCGTTTTTCCAGAGGTCGAGCGCCAGGCAGATGTTCTGAAGCGTCTCTTCGCGTCGGACGGGTTCAAGCGCGCATTCCCACACGATGATGACGTTCCAGCCGAGTTCACGCCATTCGGCTTCGTGGCGCTGGTCGCGGCTGATGTTGCGGTCCCATTTCTGCGTCCAGAACTCGATGTTCGACTTGGGCGTGGAACACTTCGCGCAGCCATGCTGGTGCCAGAAGCAGCCGCGCACCTCGATGAGCGTGTGCGCGCGCGGCACGACGACATCCGGATGGCCCGGATAGCGCTTGTCGCACACGCGAAAGCGCCAGCCCGCCGCAAAGATGCGCTTGCGCACCAGAAGCTCGGGTTTCGTATCGCGTGAGCGAATGCGCGACATGATTTGACTGCGCTTTTCTTTCGTGACCGTGTCCATGCGCGTATTGTACCGCATTTCCCGCCCGCATGCAACTTTCCTTATGAGGATAGGGGAGAATTATGCTATACTATCACACAACAAAGGAGGCAAAATGAAGAAAGTGATGATGCTGATTGGTGTGCTGGCGGCGGGGTTGCTGCTGGCGGATGTACCACCGTTCTTCAAGAACGCGGGTACGGGACGCGTCAA
>JAKSOY010000298.1 GCA_024405255.1 Kiritimatiellia bacterium | reverse complement strand
CGGTCTTCCGCGACGGTGCCTACACGATGTTGAAGCGCTATCTCGCGTGGCTTGACCGGTACCGCAAAGTGCCGAATTGCCATCTTTACGAGAATTATCTCAATGCGTGGAACACCGATGACAAATGGACGAACGGCGGCGGTGGAACCGTGGCGACGGCCTACGCCTGGCGTGCGTACGAGACGATGGCGCAGATCGCCGCGAAATTGGGTGAAACGGCGGATGCTGCGGCGTTTCGTGCGTCCGCGGAGGCCATCAAGGCCGATGCGTTGAAGCTGCTCTACGACGACCAGGTCGGCGTGTGGGGCGAGTTCCGCGAGTTCTTCGGTGAAGGGCGGTTGAAGGCGTGTCCGGACCTGTCGAGCGTCTACACGATGGTCGACCGCGGATTCGCCGCGCCCGTTCAGGCGCATCGTTCGCTGCTGTGGCTTGAGCGCAACATCCCCTCGGCGTTTGCCGAGGACGGGGCGGCGTTCATCTATTCGTCCAACTGGCTGCCGGTCTTCTTTTCCGTCACGGGACTCTACCCGCAGGAAACGTTCAACTTCGCGCACGCCTGGTTCGTCGCGGGCGAGAGCGAACTCGGCTGGCGCCATTTCCGTGACGCGATCAGTTCGATGGCCCGTGGTACCGAGGCGGGTCCGGGCGAACTGACGATGGAAGTGGACGAAGACCTGCGCAACTATGCGCACCGCGATTTCGGTGACACGTCGGTGGCGATGTTGCGGACGGTGACGGAAGGCGTGTTCGGCATCCATCTTGACGCGGGGCGCGGGAAGGTGCTGGTTCAGCCGGGATTCCCGTCCCGCTGGAACGAGGCGGAGATCGAGACGCCATACTTCTCATATCGCTGGACGCGCGCCGGAGGCGTGGAGGTGACGAAGAATCCGCGCCATCTGGCGGTGACGGTCAAACAGACGGTGCCGACGCTTGTGGGGGACAAGATGCCGCGTCCGCATACGCGGTGGGGAATGCCGAAAGGGGATGGTACGGTCGTTCGGCCTTCGGGGGCGGAGCCGCGTTTTGTTTCGCTCGCCGGGGTCGTGAACCGGAATTGGCGGACGCTTCACCAAGGCACATATACATTGTCGTCGCTCACGAATTTCCCCTGGTCGGGTTTGCCGCGGGTCGTACGGAAGAACGGACGCTCCTGGTGGGAACAGTGTGAGGCGGTGTCGGACTGGTCGAGCGATCGCGGGCGGTACAATGTGCCGGTGGCGATGGATTGGCCGGCGGACAATCGGGTCCGCACGCCGGCGGGACACGTGTTCGCGCTTGGTGCGTGCGACGGAACGAACGGCGCCTTCTGTGCGCGCTGTCCCGAGCTGCCGCAGTCCATCACGGTGCCGCTGTCGGGCAAGGCCTCGAGCCTGTCGTTTCTGGTGGCGCTCTCGACGAATCCGAATCTCACCTGGATGGAAGCGTTGCGTGCGACTGTCACCTACGTGGACGGTGGCACGGAAATGTTGAAGCTGGTGCCGCCGGACAACTGCGACGACTGGCTCAACTATCTGCAGGTGAAACCCTACCATCTGACGGGTGAACACGTGATGTTCGGCACGTGGGCGCATGCGAACGTGCTGACGATTCCCGTCGATCCGAACCGTCCGCTCGCGACGTTCGAATTGAAGTGCCTCGCGTGCGAGACGATCGGCGGCCTGCTGGCGCTCACCCTCGAGTGACCGGAGGATTTGAAGGGGACTGTCCCCACGAGATTTACCACGGAAACCCGCTTCGCGGGACGCAGAAGGCAGTTTGAAAAACACCCTTTTCACGTTGTGGTATGAGGCGAAGTGTGGTAAAATGCTAACTGGATGAGGTTAATTGTGGAGAAAAAGATGAACAGGAAAATAGTCGGTATTGTTCTGGCATGCGCGTGCGCACCGGTGGTGTTGATTGGTATTGTGTTGGCGTGCGCACTGGTGACGTTAGGCGGATGTGACAGGGCGGAGAATCTTGGACTGCGCGCCGTCCGTAAGGCGGGTTCGGTTGTCGGCAAGGGCTCGGCCGAGTTCTTCAGCGGCGCGGGCGAGGGCATCAAGTCCGTGACGGACGGAAACGTGCCGGACGTCCTGTCGGCGATTGAGACGCGCAAGTCGGTGCGGAAGTTCGATCCGCTCCGTGCCGTCGAGGGCGAAAAGGTCGAGAAGATTCTCAAATCGGCGATGTGCGCGCCGTCCGCGATGGACAAACGGCCGTGGGAGTTCGTGGTCGTGAAGGACAAGGCGCAACTTCAGAAGCTTGGCAGTCGGTTGCCGAATTCGCGCGTTGGTAACGGGGCGCAGCTCGCGATCGTCGTGTGCGGTTCGCTCGACAACGGATTGCCCGGCCGTGGCAAGGAGTATTGGATCCACGACTGCGCGGCGGCCTCGATGAACATCCTGCTCGCGGCGCACGGACTGGGCCTTGGCGCGGTCTGGACTGGCGTCTATCCAGGTGAAGACCGTATCGCAGCCGTCCGCGAGATCCTGGCGATTCCCGTAGGCTATATGCCGTTGAACATCATCCCGATCGGTTATCCGGCGGAAAACCCTGTGCCGAAGGACAAATGGACCCCCGCGAAGATTCATGTCGATCGGTGGTGATGGGTGAAGTTCTGGACAGAAGACGTTTTGAGACCTATCAGTATGATTTCCAAACGCAGGACGGGCGGTTCGTGACAATCGCCAGCAACTCCTGTACGGGCTGGGTGTTCCGACAGATCGACTTGAAGATGGGAACAGTCTGCGATGTGGGTGATTTCGATGCTATCGCGCGAGGCGGCAAGTCGGGTGGACTGGAACTCCGTGTGGTGGAAAGAAAGTGAGTGCCTCTGGGCTCGCCATTTCTTTAAATATGGACATTGAGATTCGCAAGATAGTTTCTCGATGCGCCGTAATTTCCAATCGTTTTCCGTGTCCGGCGGAGCCGGTTTCCGTGGTGAAGAGTTCCTGAGTGGGGACAGTCACCCATGAAATGGCTAATAAAAATCGACATTCCTCTTGCGTTTTAGTTGGATAAATGTGATAATACCCATGTAATATTTCTTTTGGTACGTGATGCGTCGGTGATGGGCTTCATGTCGGGCGGCATGGTCATCGGCACGGTGTCGGAGTTTTTTTGCGATTACCTCATTTGTAACAGGTCGGGTGGTGGAGAAAAGTTGAGCCGTTAGGAGCATGGAATATGAAGAACTTGGTTGGCGTTATCGATGCGAAAGACCTAAAATCGTTGTTTGTGACGGTTGTCGGTGGCGTTGCAGTGAGTTTAATCTGCTATGTGACGAAAAGCTTTTGGGGAGGTATTGTTAAATGGTTATGGGAAAAGATCTCGAAAGCCCTGGGTCTTTCCAATCCGGTCAAGGAGCCAGAGAACGTCAACTATCTTTCGTCGGTCACGCTTGCCAGTGAAGTGTTTGTCGGGCGGGAACATGAACTGGGTGTCCTTACCAAGATGCTGTCGGAACAGAAGGTTCCCGTCATCACGGGCGCGGGCGGCATAGGCAAGAGCGAGCTCGTTCGCCAGTATGCGGCCCGCCGCCGCGCCGCCTATCCGGGCGGATGTTTCCAGGTCGACATGGAGACGGCGAGGTCGTGGAACGACGTCTTCGAAAAACTGCTTGCGGGCCGACTTGGCAACGGACAGTTCGTCCGCGACCTGCTGGACGACCGAAAAGAGGAGGAGAAATCTCGGCCGCTTGACGGCGCACAGGCGCTCCTCCGGTGGGCTCGTCGGTCGGGAACCGTTCTCCTTTTCCTCGACAACGTGGAGTCCGTCGGTACATTCGTCGGAAAAAACGGGCGGCTCACGGTGTTCACGACCGATTTCGCCGACGGGGTACGTCTCGACATCGTGATGACGGCGCGCGTAAACGACGCCGTGCAGCATGCGACGGGATGCGCGGTCGAGCTGCCGTTGGGCGATCTTTCGCCCGAGGCCGCGCAGGAGCTACTGCTGAGGGAATGGCCGGAGGCCGACGAAGCCGAGCGAGAGGCGGCCGGGCGTGTCGCCGAACTCCTCGGTTACCGTGCGCTCCATCTTCGGCAGGTCTCCGGGCTGATCGGTGACATAAACGCGCCTGTCGTCTGCAACTCGTTTACCGAGCTTGAAGGGGAACTTCGTGAGAATTTTTCCAAGACGGTCAGGGAGGGGGTGGAGAAGGATTACTGGCCTGAAGTCCTGTGGAAGATGACCTGCACGCGACTTCTTGAGCTGAAGTCCCTTGGGCCTGCGTGTATCAAGCTGGCCCAGACGGCGTCCTTCTTCTCGCCCGACGGCTTCGCGCGGCACATCTTGAAGTATCTCTGGACGACCCTCGTCGCGCCAGAGGCCGGCGAGCGGACATTCGACCGGGCGGTGGAAATTGTCAGGCGCCGCACTATTTTCCAATCCGGCGATCCCGTCCGTGTCCACCGGCTCCATCGCGAGGCGGTCCTCCAGACGGCGAAGGCCGAATTCGGGCTTGAGGACAGGCTTGGCCGCGCATTGGCAGATTATGGTTTACTTTCGAAGGAGGATTGGCTTCCCCTCTGCGAACACGACGGTATTCGTGCGCATCTTCCCGCAGAGCTTGCGCAAGATGGGAGTTTTGGTGTTTCGCTCCTCATCGCGTGGCCGAAACTTGCGGATTGTTGCCCGTGGGAGAATTTGGGTGGCGAAGATTGGATGAGGCTTCTCTGCGATCAGCCGCAGTTTGCGGACCGCTGCCCGTGGGAGAAGCTGGACGGCAGAGATTGGTGTTGCCTTCTCCGCGCTCGGCCGCAGTTCGCGGGCCGCTGCCCGTGGGAGAAGCTGGACGGCGGGGCTTGGGCTGACCTTCTCCGCGCTCAGCCGCAGTTTGCGGACCGCTGCCCGTGGGAGAAGCTGGACGGCGGGGCTTGG
>JAKSOY010000297.1 GCA_024405255.1 Kiritimatiellia bacterium | reverse complement strand
GCATCTACATCTTCGAGCTGAAGGTGGACGAATCTGCCGCCGCCGCGCTCGCGCAGATCAAGGAGAAGGGCTACGCGAAGCCCTATCTCGCCGACAGCCGCCCCATTTACTGCATCGGCCTCAACTTCGATTCCAAGACCCGCCAGCTCGTAGACTCAGCAGTAGAAACGCTGTCCTGAACGTGCGCTTCATTGGGCGTTTGCATCAGTGGCGAAAATCAACTCCTTAATTGTAATCGGTCAGTGAACGGGTGGATGAGATTGGAACGCAAGTCGCTTCGCGACTCACAATAAGAGGCCAAAAAAGAACTTGAGGGGACAGTCCCCAATAGAATTCAAGGAATGAACATGTGCAAGAGATTCATTTTGTTTTCGGCGGCTTTGCTTGCCGGTGTGTCAGTGTTGTGGGCCGGGCCGGACATGTGGGACGACCGAAAGGCGAAGGATTGGAATGAGGGCTATCCAATCGGGAACGGGCAACTCGGCGCCATGGTCTTCGCCTCGCCCGACCAGGTGCGCCTCCAGTTCAATCATTCCCGCCTTTGGACGGGGAAACCGCACGCCTACGAACGCCCGAACGCCGTGAAGGCGCTGCCGAGAATCCGGCAGCTGGTCCGTGAACGCAAGAGCAAGGAGGCGATTCAGCTCGCCAATCGTGAATTTGTCGCCAATCCGGTCAAGGAGGCGAAATACCAACCCTTTGGCGATCTGGTGATCAAGCCCCAAAAACTCCCGCCGACCGCCCCGTTTCGGCGCGGACTCGTCTTTCGCGACGGCATGCATGTCTATGACGACGGATTCCTGGTCTGCGAGACTTTCGCACCTTATGACCGGCCCGGGATCATCGTCCATCACCTAACCACGAAGGAACCACTTGAATTCGAGGTTGCGCTTTCCTCCCCGCATCAGACTGCCCAGGTGGCGGCGGATGGTCGGCGGTTTTCCGGACAACTTGTCGGCGATGGCATCAGCTATGCGGCGGAAATCCGGCTGGTCCGGGAAAACGACCGCACGCTCACGGTCTATCTCGCCGCCGCGACCGATGTCGTTTCGCCGTGGAAACTCGGCGGCGACTTCCGTGGTGAAGTCGCTGCGTCCTTGGCCGACGCGGACCGTGCCGGCTACGCGAAAGTCCGTTCTTCGCATCTCGCCGCTTGGCGGAAACTCTACGATCGGGTGGACCTCCAATTGGAGGGGAAGCCCGGTTTGGCGCAGCTCTCGACGCGCGTGCGTCTGGCGCGACAGCCGGTGGAGAAGGACCCCGCCTTCGTGAAGCTGAATTTCGACTACGGCAGATATCTCCTGATCGCCGCGAACCGTCCCGACCGGTCCGGCGAGGCGACGACGCTGCAGGGATTGTGGAACGACCAGCTCAATCCCCCGTGGGAATGCAGCATGACGATCAACATCAACACCCAGATGAACTACTGGCCTGCGGAGGTGTGCGGCCTCGGGGAGTGCCATCTGCCGTTGATGAGGCTCCTTGATGAAATCGCGGTGAGCGGTGCGAAGACCGCCCGTACGCTCTATGGCGTCGGCGGTTGGATGGCCCACCACAACATCGACCTCTGGCGCGGAACTTGTCCGTTCGATGACGCCTATTGGGGAACTTGGCAGACGGGCGGCGCGTGGCTCGCGACGCACATCTGGGAACATTATCGGTTCGGCGGCGACCGGGAATTTCTTCGGCAGATGTGGCCGACGTTGAGGGGTTCGGCGGAATTTTTCACCGACTCGCTCGTCGAATATGGCGGTCGTGCCTCGACCGCTCACGGACAGCTGGTGACCAATCCTTCCATGTCGCCGGAACATGGCGGGCTTCGCGAAGGACCGGCGATCGACATGCAGATTGTCCGGTACATCTACAAGGCGGTGCTCGCCGCGGCGAAGGAGCTGGGACAGGAGTCCGATCCGTTGCTGGCGAAGATCCGCGAACAGCTTCCTCGGCTTGCCCCGAGCCGCATCGGCCGATGGGGACAGCTTCAGGAGTGGGTTGAGGACGAGGACGATCCGAAGAATCAGTTTGGACACATCTCGCACCTCTGGGCGATTTATCCCGGTGACGAGATCACGCCGGAAACGCCCGAACTCTTCGCGGCGGCGAAGAAATCTCTGACGGCCCGCGGCAACACGGACATCGGCTCCTGGCCGGCTTGTTGGAGGATTTGCGAGTGGGCGCGTTTCCATGACGGCAGTAAGGCCGCCGACATCATCAACAGCTATTTGCGTCCGCAGGTGGGCAACGGACCCTTCGGCATGCATGCGAACCTGTTTACCTGGCGGACTTTCCAGATCGATGCCACGTTTGGCTTGACCGCCGGCATTGCCGAGATGTTGGTGCAGAGCCATCGTTTCGACAAGAACGGCAAGCCCCTGGTGGAACTGCTCCCGGCCCTGCCGCCGGATTGGAAGAACGGTTCAGTGCGGGGACTCCGCGTTCGTGGCGGCGGCGAGGTCTCCTTCACCTGGAGGGACGGCAAGATCGTTTCGCAGAAGATTTCGACTGGCGCGGAGAACGAGGCGAAGAAGTAGTTGATGTGAGTGAGTAAGGAGCGAATTAATGAAGACGAGAACCTTGTCAGTGGTGTTGGGTGCGATTGCGGCGTTGTCCTGTGGACTCCAAGCCCGGGCGCAGGCCACATACGTCAACCCGATTGATATCAACTATCTCCTGCTGCCGGTGAGAAACGGATCGCCGGCCGATCCGGAAATCATTCTCCATGACGGGAAGTACTGGTTGTTCGGTACCAATGCGGGTGGCTATTTCGTTTCGGACGATCTTGCCCACTGGAAATGGATCGCAGATCCCCAGATTCCGACGACCGAATGGGCGCCGACGGTCGAGGAGATCAATGGCAAGCTTCATTTCTCGTCCCGCATGGGAACGATTCACCGTGCGGTCGATCTCCTAAAGGGCAAATGGGAGAAGTTGCCGCAGAAGGTGCCCGGTTCCGTCGATTCGGCGTTTTTTGCGGACGACAATCGCCTCTTCCTGTATTGGGGTGGCGGCCCCGCATGTTTGCGCGGGAAGGCGTCTTCCGCGCCCATCGTGGGATGCGAGATCGACCCCAAGACGTTCGCGGCAAAGACGCGTCCGAAATCCCTCTTCACGGCCGACATGGCCCGCTACGGATGGGAAGTGGGCGGCGACAACAACGACAATTTCGGTCGCTTCGCCTATCTCGAAGGCGCGCACATGTTCCGCCGCGGCGAACGCTACTATCTGCAATACGCCGCGTCCGGAACGGAATTCGCGTCCTATTGCGACACGGCGCTCATCGGGCCCTCGCCGCTCGGACCGTTCCGCCGCCAGCGGATGAATCCGTTCTCGTACAAGAACACCGGCTACATCCCGAGCGCCGGACACGGCAAGACGTTTGCCGACCGCTACGGCAACGTGTGGCATATCACCACGGGATTGCTCTTGGACCGCAATCGGCGGTTTGTGATGTTCCCCGTCTTCTTCGACGCGGACGGTGAAATGTGGTGCGACACGGCCTTCGGCGACTGGCCGTTCGTTGTCCCCGACCACAAGGTGTCGTCTCCCGAGGAACTGCGTACTGGATGGATGGAACTTGCCGAGGGGAAGAAAACCACGGCCTCTTCCACGGCGGACGGCTATCCGGCGACCGCCGCAGTCGACGGACGCATCCTCACCTACTGGAGCGCCGCGACGGGGAATGTCGGCGAGTCCTTCGCGGTTGATTTCAACGGTCTCGCCACCTTGCGGGCCGTGCAGATCGGTTTCAGCGGATTGGTTCGATTCCGGAGCTTCCGTATCGAGGCCCAGATGGTGGACGGCAGTTGGCGCACGGTCGTCGATGAAAAGTCGCATCGTCCGTGTGCCGAACATCCGTATTATCCGTTTGAAAAACCGCTCCAGGCGAAAGCGCTCCGGATCGTTAATGCGGAGAAGCTGGCAAATGGCGAACGCTTCGCGTTGCGTGAACTGCGGGCGTTCGGATCAATGGAGAAACAGAAGCCCGCGGCGCCGCAGGGTTTCCGTGTCGTTCGGGATGCGGCGGACCGGCGTCATGCCACGGTGTCGTGGCAACCGGTTGCGGATGCGCGCGGGTATCTCATCCGTTATGGCATCTCCAAGGAGAAGATGCATCTCTCGCGCGTCGAGAAGGGTTGCATGGCCGAAATCCGTTCGCTTGATGCGGCGGAGAATTACGTCTGGACGGTGACGGCCTACAACGAAGCGGGCTTTGGCGCCGGGATCGAACCGTCGGAAAAACCGTGCGACGTGTCAAACCTCGAGCAGGCCTTGCGCGCGGTTGCGCCGACGGCACTTCCGATCGACCTTTCGGGCGAGTGGACGTGCACGGGAACGAATTTCACGGGCAAGGTCCGTCTGCCGGGTACGCTCGCGGAGGCAGGACTCGGCGTGTTGCAGACACCGGCGCATTTCGCGGCCTACACGGAACGTTCGGCGAAGACGTCGCTTGCGCGCCGCCGCCAGTATCATGGTCCGGCGACGTACGTGCGCCGGTTCACGCTCACGGCGGCCGATGCGGCGAAGCCTTTGGAGGTGTTCCTCGAACGCGTGATGTGGGCGAGCCGCGTGAAGATCGACGGACGCGACTTCGGACTGTGCGATTCGCTCGGCACGCCGCATGTCCACGCCATTCCCGCAGGAACGCTTGCAGCCGGCGAGCACCTTCTCGAAATCGAGATCGACAATTCGCGTCGCTACGGCATGATCCAGCACGCCCACGGGTGGAGCGAATGGATGCAGTCCATCTGGCATGGCGCCATCGGCCGACTTGAGATCCGCGAGGCGAATCCCCTGCGCAGCGTGCGCGTCTTTGCCGAAGGACCGGCCAACGGAAAGGTGCGCTTCGAGCTGCCGAAGGGGTTTGTGCCGTCCGCGAAAACCGTGACGTCCGACGACCTCATCTTCACCGG
>JAKSOY010000296.1 GCA_024405255.1 Kiritimatiellia bacterium | reverse complement strand
GCGCTCAGTTCGTTTGGGCCTGACGGAACTCGACGCGGCGGAGGAAGCGGATCTGCAGGTAGGTGAAGCCGATGAGGGCGACACCGAGGAACCACGCCATCGTGGTGGCGGTGGAGAAGCGCAGATTATTGTACGCCTCTTTCCAGATGGTGAGCGACAGCACGTTCGTCGCGTCTCCTGGTCCGCCAAAGGTCAGCAGAAAGATCGAGCCCATCCCCTGGAAGGCCGCGATGAATGCGCCGACGAAGTTGATGACCATGAGCGGCATCAACTGCGGCAGCGTGACGTGGCGGAAGCGTCCCAGAATGCCCGCACCGTCGATGGCGGCCGCTTCGTAGTAGTCGGGAGGCAGGCTGTGCAGGGCGGCCACGTAGATAAGCGATGCCATGCCCGCACCCGCCCACACGCCCGGCAGGATGCAGCAGGTCATCGCCCAGGCCGGATCCTGCAGCCACGCATGACGTGCGATGCCGAAAACCGCGAGCAGCTGGTTGAGGAGTCCGTTCTCCGTCGGGTCGAACATCATCTTCCACATCAACGTCACGACGAGCGCGCTTGTGAGATGCGGTAGGAAGTAGAGCGTCCGGAAGAACACTTTCCCCCGCGGAATCTCCGAGAGCAGAAGTGCGAGCAGAATCGGCGTGGTGAATCCCAGCACCAGGGTGATGGCCACATATTCGAGCGTTCGGGCCCAGGCTTTCCAGAAGCCCGGATCGGACGCGACACGGATGAAATTGTCGAGCCCCTGCCAGGCGGTGTTCCCTACGATGCGGTAGTCTTGAAATGCCATCACCGCGCCGCGGATGAGCGGCCAGTAGCTCCACAGCGCAATCGAAAGAAGGGCGGGAAGGAGGAAGAGCCAGGGAACGAGAGTATTATTGTTCGATTGTTTGATTGTTCGATTGTTCGATTGTTTGATTGGTCGATTGTTCGATTGGGTGATTGTGTGATTGTTCGATTGGGTGGGGGGACGATGGCGGTAGAGGAGAAAAACGGAGATGAGACCGCAGAAGGCGACGATGCCAAGAAGGGTGCGCGCAAGCGGGCGTTTCGCCTCGATCGCGCGCGTGTCGGCGTGGAACATGAGACCGCGGTTCGCGTCTTCCGTGATGGATCTCAAGGCGGCTGCACAGTCGAGGGACTGGCCGGCGTCGCTGAGGAGAATGCCGAGGAAGCGCCGACTCACGAGATCGCTTGCGGCCTGCCAGAATCCCACATACGGTTCCGTGACGGCCTTGATCTTGCCGGCGGCGAGGTCCGCATACATCTGGCGGATGCCCGGCGGCACTTCGGCGAGATAGTCGGTGAAACCGAGGCGTTCAAGGTCCGTCGGCAGACACCATCGCGCGCGGCCTTCGGCGACATTCTTACGGACCGTTTCGTCATAGACCGCCTGCGAGGCAAGTTCGTTCACACATGCCCATACGGCATCGCGTTCCGCCTTGGGCCGTCGCGCGACGCCTTCGGTCAGCGCATAGAAATGCTTGTGCGCCTGTAAGACGGGCTGGCATTTCTCGTCGGCGGCGGGGAAGGGCATGAGGCCGATCTGGTCGGCCGGGAAGTTCAGATTCTCCGTGAGATACGCGACGAGGTCCTCGCCGCCGAACACGCAGACGATCTCGCCTTGCACGAACAGGTCCGCGACTTCGTTGGACAACGACAGCACGGGCAGCGTACGTACCACACCTTTGCCGATGAGGGACTTCAGGAATTCCGCCGCTCGCAAACATTCCGGCGCATCAAAGCACGCCTCCCACTGGGGCTCATCTTTCTCGTCGCGTACGTCCCCATTTTCCATTTTCCGTTTTACATTTTTAATTCGAATCACGTCGCCGCCCGCCGCGCCCACCCAGGGGAGAAATCCCCACGGACGGTTCTCGATGCCGAGCGCGCGCTGACCGCGCTGGACCGAGGCGCCGCGAATGACCTTGTCCTTGTAGGTGAGCTTCTCGCACCAGGCGGCGAAGGCCTCCCAGGTTCGCGGCGGCGATTCGGGATCGAGTCCGGCGGCTTTCACCAGGTCCTTGCGGTAGATGAGTCCGTAGTAGGCAAAGCCGGGCGTTGGAACCGCATACACTTGGCCGTTCTTTGTGGCGACCGTGCGCCAGAGGGACGGAACTTCCTTCCATCCGGGCCACTTGGCTTCGGCGTCGGAGAGCTGTCCGTCGCCGTCGGTATCGTCCCCGAGCCATTCATTGAGCGGATGGCAGAAACCCTCGTCGATGTCGTGCCGTAGGATGTGGAACCAGGCCTTGTAGACATCCGGCGCCGTACCACCCGCGAGGGCGAGCATGAACGTGGCGCGTCCACCCGCGCCAGGCAAGGTGAGACCGCCCCATTGGAGCGGACGGATCTCGGGGTGCGCGGCGGTGAAGCGGAGAATCTGCTTCGTCGACGGGTCTTCCGGATGGTCCGGACGGTAGCACATCAAGAATGTGACGTCCGTTGCCGCCTCGGCGAGGCAGGTTACGAGGAACAGCAGAAGTCCGGCGACGAGATGGCGCATGCGGGATCCTTAGGCGGACGGGAAGGTGCCGTCGGCAACTTCGGCGACATATTGGGCGAAGGCCGCTTTGGCAGTCTCCGCAAGATGGGCGTACTGCTTGACGAACGAAGGGACGTGTCCTTCATTGAGGCCGAGCAGATCGTGCATCACAAGCCACTGGGCGTCGCAGACCGGTCCGGCCCCGATGCCGACCGTGACGATTTTAAGCGCGGCGGTGATCTCCGCCGCAAGATCGCTCGGTACGCATTCGAGCGTGACGGCAAAGGCGCCGGCGGCCTCGACGGCTTTCGCGTCCGCCAGGATCTGCTCGGCGGCCTCGCGCGTTTTGCCTTGTTTCTTGAAGCCGCCGTATTGATTAACGCTTTGCGGTGTCATGCCGACGTGCGCGAGCACGGGAATGCCCGCCTCGGTCATGCGCCTGATGAGTCCGCACACGCGCGCACCGCCTTCCAGCTTGACGGCGTCCGCACCGGCCTTGAGGCACGCGACGGCATTTGCCATGGCGAGGTCGTCACCGCACTGGTAGCTGCCGAAGGGAAGGTCCGCCACCACAAGTGCATCCTTGACGGCCCGTGCGACCGCCGCCGTGTGACTGAGCGTCTCCTCCATCTTCACGGGCAAGGTTGTCTCGTAGCCGAGCATGGTCATGCCCATCGAGTCGCCGACAAGGATGCAAGGCACGCCCGCTTCGTCCGCAAGTCGTGCGAAGCAGGCGTCGTAGGCTGTGCAGCAGCCGAGCTTCTGGTGCCCCTTGGCCGCCAGAAATGTGGAAACCGTCCATTTTTTCATGGCGTTAATTATAGCATATTTTCGGGTTCTCGCGGAGGAAGACGTGCGATGTGTTCGGGGACGTTGGAATCGAACCTGTAGCCCAGGCTCGCCAGATGCTTTTTGAAGAGATCACTGATGTTGCCGGGTTTGTCGGGGCCATAGTAGCGGCGACCGGCTTCGGCGCAGGAGGGTGCATTCTTGCAGGCGTCGAAAATGCGACGGAGGTCGACTTGCACGTTGAGGGGGAGCCCCTCAGGCATGAGAGGGTAGGCTAAGGAAGGCGTGGCGTTGAATGCCTTCCAGTCGTCTAGCACCTCTTTCATCAGGAAGGCGGACACGGTGGAGCCCATGCCTTGCGCGATGAGTTTGACGCGCAGCCGCTGGAAGATGTGCCGCACGTCGCGGAAGTTGCCTTTCCAAGGTGCGGTGGTGGCAAAGGTGCGGAACAGGTCCTCGGCGCGCGCGGTCAGTGTGAGCGAGAATGTTTCGCAGGCCCTCGCCAACAAGTCGGAGAGGAAGACGTTCCCGAGATCGGAGAGCGTGGTCGATGTCGCCCCGTCGTGCAGGCGCTCGAAGAGCGACGGCAGATGAAGGGTGAAGGCATTGATGCGGTTGAACAGGTCGCGCCGGAATCCCTTTTCGCCGTGCGTCTGTTCGCACTGGGCAACGGCCTCCTGCAGGTTGACGTTCGTACCGAAGATGATGAAGCACTTCAGATCGATGCACTTGGCATTTTCGCCGGTGTCGCCGAGTCGGTAGAATTTCCGTTCTTCCAGTACGGTTAGAAGCTTGCTCTGCGTGCCAAGGGGAAGCTCGCCGACTTCATCGAGGAAGAGGATCCCGTCGCCTGCGCTCTCGAGCAGCCCGGTACGGTCGGCTTCGCAACCGCTGTAGGCGCCTTTCTTCGCGCCAAAGAGCAGCGAGTCGGCCAGCTGTTCCGAGAGCGAGGCGCAGTTGCCGAAACGGTAAGTACCGTATGGCTTCAGGTCTTTTTCATCCTTGGGGTAGGTGAATTCCTTCGTTTCGTTGTCGAAGACGGGGTTCAAGATGTAGGGCAGGCATTTGGCTAGATGGGATTTTCCCGTTCCGGTGTCACCCGTGATGAGGAGCGTGTGCGGAACCTCGGGGACCGTCTGCTGCTTGAGGATGGTTCGTACGAGTGCGAGCTGTTCGCGGAGTTTGGGGATTTCCGTGAAAGAGCGCGTCCAGGCAGGTGTTTCGCGTCTGAGGGTGTTGATGGAAGTCCCGGCAGGCCACGGACAGGGCGGGTCGAATTTGATCGGACCCGTGAGATAGAGCGCGCGGGGCGGTGCCAGAAAGTATTTGTTCGTACCTTTGAGCGCCTGTGGAATCAGATCGCCGTCGGGTAGTATGTAGAATGCGTTTTTCTTGCCGCATGCGTTCAGGAAGTCGAAGAGATCGCTTTCCGGAATAAGCGTGATCGGAACCTTGTTCTTGGGGAAGCGTTTCGCAAGATCTTCCACGGCCTTTTCGACCCATGCGCGTGATGCCGCTTGGACGACGAGAAGAATCGTATCCGCTTCGATCGATTTTGCGGCTGCCGCCAGAACGTCCGCATAGTGCTTGAGGTCGTCCCCGGGGCTGGGAACCGGATGAGGTACCTCGTTCGTCCGGGCGAGTACAAGGAGATGGTCGTGTGGA
>JAKSOY010000295.1 GCA_024405255.1 Kiritimatiellia bacterium | reverse complement strand
GAATAAAACGACTTGGTCGATCTATCCGCGCGACCAGGAACGGCGGTTGCGCGTGCGGGTTGGACGCTGCGGCTTTGTGCGTTCTTCCGGCGTCGTTGGAGGCGGTGGCGTTTCCTCCGACGTTCTCGTCACGCGACGGCGAATGAAAAACCAGACGAAGACGGCGACGATGGCGACTGCTACCGAGATGTCGGGAGACAGGTAAGGCGTGGCGAGAGACGAAACGACTGCTGCGACAAGCGTGACGAGCATGGTTAGAAGCGGATTGCCGAAACGCCCTGTCGGCGCAGAAGCCGTACCGATGAATTCCCAGACCGGACAGACCAGCGTCGTCAGCGAAGCGGCTAACAGGATGGGCGAGACCGGCTGCTTCGTGATGAACAGGCTGAGGGCTAAAACGGATTCAAGGATCATCACGGCATTGATTTTTCGGGACAGGCCTTCTTGCGTGACCTTGCCGAGGCGCGCGACCCGCGGGTTTTGAGCGGCCTGGAGTTTGAACTGCTTGACGATCGACGTCGAAAAATCCTGGATGATTGCGAAAAAGACCGGACGGAGCAGCCAGAGGCAGACCATGAGAAAGGCCAGCGCGGCCTTCTGATGCCAGATCACGCCGCCGCACCAGACAAGAAACGCCAAGCCTGCGAGCGCGAAGGGGAGTCTGACGAGGCGGACTTCCCGTTTCTCCGTTGGCCTGGGATAAGGAAAGACCTGGCGGAAAAGAAAGTATGCGCCTGGCCCCGTGAGAAAGACCGCCAAATTCCAGAAGCCCCAAAATGGAAACAACCGCGATGCGAGTACACAAGCCGAGAAACCGATCGTGTAGGCGGCTAAATCGGCCGGATCTCGGCGTTTCCCCTGAAACGACGGGCGCAGGATGAACGCCGGTGGCCAGATGACCGTACCGGCAAAGAACGCGACGGTGGCACAGGCCGAAAGCGCCGAGTCGTTTTTCGTGATGAAATAAAGCACGGTACAGCCGACCAATGAAATGAATCCGCGCATGAAAGATGCTTCCGTGCGTTCTTCTTGCGACGGTTCGCGATCCTTGTGGAGGATCCGTGAACTGAAACCTGCAAATCCGGCAAGAGGAATGCCCAGCGTCAACCAGGCCAGGCGAGCGGAATGTCCGAGATAGACCAAGACCGCGCCACCGCCCACCAGAAGCAGCGTCGACACCAAAAAGGGCATAACATCGATTTCCGAAATTGTAAAAGTCGACTGGAACACCGTCCAGCCAAGCCCCTTGAGGGGTGAATGCTCGCCCTGCTGCGGTTCAAAGAGGATGCCCGGCCGCGGTCTGAAACAGGAAGGCTTTTTGGGAGGCGTTTCCACAGGATAACCGGCCAGCCGATCCTGTTCGGCGATGTAGTACTTGATGTAGGTGGTGGCTTCACGTGACAAACGCCCGTCTAGATACTTCCACATGAAATAGGGAAGACAGAGACAGGCGGCAATGATCGGCAGATAGAAGGGGACAGGTCCGAAACAGGCGGCGATCAGGCCCAATGCGACTGAAGCGAGGATGGCAATTTGTTGCATCGAGGTGTTTTGTGTGTTGGACACCGCCGTACAGAACAGCATCAGAAATCCGCCGGCCCAGGCAAAAAACCGGAACGGGGCTGCGGAAACATCGCCGAGAAGGCGGGCGATGAGCAAGAATAACGCATAGGCGCACGCATCAAGCAAGACGTCCAGTATCATGGTGAGAACATCCCAGAATGCGGCCGGGAAGGGTTTGGCCTGAATGGCGGCCGCACGAATGAACGGATCGAACCCATACCAGTAGAGGCGCTTGAAAACGAACATGACCGCGAAACAGGGAAAGAAGACAAGCGGCAGCAAGAACAGCATCCATTGGTCCGTCTGGACGATGCCCCAGCCGCCCAACGCCAGTAGCGCCACGGCGCATCCTATCCGGAACGGCAGGAATTTGAACGGCAGAGGTTGATCTTTGTCGAGGAGTTGCGCAAAAATTCTATCAGTATTTTCATTTGAATTCATGAACCTATTATACCATTTCGGGCGGGAATGTGCTATAATGCTTTTCATGAATCAAAGTACTGTCATGACTGTTCTGGTTGTTCTCGCCGCGCTTTGCGTCGTGGGATCGTTTGTCTATGCGCTCCGTCGCTACCTGAAGGTGTTTCGTCAGGCGGGGTTGGGGCAATCCTTCAAGATCAAGGACCCCTATCACTATGACCTGACGATCTACCCGAATTCGCCTAACAACGATCCGCTGAAGCCGGCCACGTATGACGCGACGTTGCAGATGGTTCGGGCGGCGGCCGATGCGGGCAACACCGAGATGATGTTTCAAGAGGGATTGATCCAGCTTTACGGCGTGGTGGGCGATATTGACAAGCAATTCAAGGGAACGCCTGATCGCGCACTGGCGAAAAAATATTTCAAGATCCTTGCCGACAAGGGCGATGCAAGAGCCTGCTACGAGCTCCACTGGCTCTATGGCGGCGTCTATCTCGCTCCCGGATTGCCGGCGTCGCCTCAGACGCGCGAGGACCTTGCCGAGGCACAGCGCTACCTCGACAAGGCGCTCGCAAAAAAGGACCCCTACGCGCTTGGTCTTGTCAAGCGTGCTTACGAGGGCATCACAAAACAGTACGACGAGAAACCGACCTACGAACTCGCCATGTCCATTGCCGAATTCCATTTCAACGGTCGTCATGTGCCGCGCAATTATGCCGTTGGTCAACAATGGCTTATGAAGGCACGTGCGCTTGATCCCGTTCGGTTTGACCATTGGGTGGCTTCGCAGAAGGGCAAGGGGCATCGGAAGAACGGTCGTGGCCGATAGACCGGCTGTTCACAGCAGGTCGACGATGCGGAGGCCGACGGTGGCGACGGCGGCGGGATCGGCATAGTAGCGTGTGACGGTTCGTATGTCGTCGCCGCTGATGGCGGAGGCCATTTCGGCGCCAAAGCGCTGGTAGACGTGGTCGATGCAGATCTTGCGCAGTTCGTACAGGCCTTTGTGGGTGCGCGTGAAGAAATGGTTGGCGCGGATTTCGGCATTGAGGCGTGTAAAGACAAGGCGCGCGGCCGGTACGACGAGTCCTTGAAAGTGCGTGCCGGTGACATCCGGCATCTGTGCGCGTATTTGACAGAGTTCGTTCCAGAGGATCGGATGCACAGGCCAGGCGACGATGCGTCCGCTGGAGAGTTCCGTCTTGTGCGGCGTATAGCAGAGAACCATGTGGTCGTCTTTCGGACGAAAGTCGCTCCAGTGCAGTCGCTTGATGTCGCTGTTGCGCATGGCGAATTCGAGCATCAGCGTGGCAACAAGCCAGTCGCGTTTATCTGTGCGCAAGCGCAGGGTGTTGTACCAGTCGCGTACCTGCAGCAGGACGGTGCGCTCGGGGCGGATGTAGCGAATGCCGGGCCGGCGGCAGACGGGAATCGGGAAGGGGGGCACATGCCAGCCGCGGTCTTCGTAGTAGGGGCGTGTCCAGCGCGCGGTGAGCGCACGCATGTGGGCGAGGTAGGTCTGCGCACTGGTGGGGTTGATGCCAACGGTGCCGGCTGTCACGAGAAAGGTTTCGATGCGTTGGCGCGTGAGTTCGGTGATCGGCTGTTCGCACAGCGGGAGGCGTCCGTCGGACGGCTGGAGGATCTCCAGCATGCGGCGTACGCCGCTGATGACGTTCCCGACGGTGCTGGACGATGGACGTTGATTTTTGATGCGTTCGCGTGCGGCGGATTCGGAATAGGCGGCGAAGAGTTCTCCAAATGTAGGGATGTGTTTCATATAGAATTCCTTTTGTCGTTGAAAGGGGAAGATTCTAAACGATTTTCAGGGTTGAAAAAAGGGGTTGCGTTTCAAAGGGAGAATGTGCTATACTCTTGGCCGTGCTTTGAAAGGCACGGAAGAATAAACATGAACAAGCTGGCTCTCAATACCTTCAACTGGTGGCGCCGCGGGTGTGAATCCGCCGGCGTGCTGGCTGTTTAGGCAAAAGCGACAGCACACTGAATCACCCCACAGACGCGGATCGTTCGAGATGAACGGTCCGCGTTTTGCATTATCCGAAAACAGAAAGGAACATCCAAATGAACACGATCCCCTACAAGACCTACCTCGCCGAAAATGAATTGCCCACCGCCTGGTACAACGTGCGTGCGGACATGAAGAAGAAACCCGCGCCGCTGTTGATGCCCGCGACCGGCAAGCCGTGCACGCCGGCCGATCTCGAGCCGGTCTTCTGCAAGGAACTCGTCCGGCAGGAACTCGACGACACGACGCCGTACTTCGAGATTCCCAAGCCGATTCAGGACTTCTACCGAATGTTCCGACCTTCGCCATTGATCCGCGCCTACTTCCTCGAGAAGGCCCTGGGTACGCCGGCGAAGATCTACTACAAGTTCGAGGGCAACAACACGTCCGGTTCGCACAAGCTCAATTCCGCCGTGGCGCAGGCCTACTACGCGAAGGCGCAGGGACTCTCCGCCGTGACCACCGAGACGGGTGCGGGCCAGTGGGGTACGGCGCTTTCGATGGCGAGCGCCTTCTTCGGACTCGACTGCCACGTGTTCATGGTGAAGTGCTCCTACGAGCAGAAGCCGTTCCGGCGCGAGGTCATGCGCACCTACGGCGCCACGGTCACGCCGTCGCCGTCGATGACGACCGAGGTGGGACGCCTCATCAACGCGGAACATCCCGGCACGACGGGTTCGCTTGGATGCGCCATCTCGGAGGCCGTCGAGACCGCCTCGCGCACGCCCAACTGCCGCTACGTGCTGGGTTCCGTCTTGAACCAGGTGCTGCTGCATCAGTCCATCATCGGCCTCGAAGCGCAGACGGCGTTCCGCAAGCTCGGCGAGAAGCCCGATGTGATCATCGGCTGCGCCGGCGGCGGGTCGAATCTGGGCGGACTCATCTCGCCGTTCATGGGCGAGAAGCTGCGCGGCGAGAACGACTACCGCTTCATCGCCGTCGAACCGGCGAGCTG
>JAKSOY010000294.1 GCA_024405255.1 Kiritimatiellia bacterium | reverse complement strand
CGGCTCGCAGAGCAAGCAGCACCCCTACAGGAGGCGCGGAATGTAGGGGCACGGCGAGCGGCACCCCTACAGGAGACGCGGAATGTAGGGGCACGGCTCGCAGAGCAAGCAGCACCCCTACAGGAGGCGCGGAATGTAGGGGCACGGCTCGCTCCGCGAGCCGTGAGACACTCGCGCTTCCGCTGTCGGGATACCCGATTTACATGAAGGCGCCGATTGACCAGCTGGATCGCCTGGTCGAGGCGCTCAACGGCGGACGCGTTCGCGAGGACGAGGGACGGCTTCTCCTGCAGACGGCGATGCAGCTCAACGCGGCGGATCGCGCGACGGTGAAGGTGATCAATCCGCTCACGCGTCCGCTCACGGCGAAGATGTCCGTCGGCGCGTCGGCATATGACGTGACGCTGAAGGGCGGCGAGGAGAGGTCGCTTGAGGTGGCGCTGCCGGAGAAGGTGCGGTCGGATGCGTTCGGCAAGGTGCACGTGCCGGTCACGTTCGAGTTCGAGGGCAGGAGCTACGACGAGACGTTCGAGGCCGCGGCGGTCGCCGTGCCGTATGCGGCGGGCGAGAAGCCGGACTGGTCGAAGGTCCCGTCCGTCAAGATGCCGCGGTTCATCAAGTACGACAAGAACTCGGCGCATCCGGGTCGGGGCGAGAGCTTCGACGCGGACGTGAAGTTCGCGTGGAACGAGAAGCACCTCTTCCTGCGGTTCGAGGTGACGGACGACAGGTTCTGCTTTGTCGAGAACGAGACGGCGGACAAGTGGGGCGGCCATTGGAACTGGGACGCGATCCAGCTCTTCTTCGACTCGTTCGGCAATGCGGGCGAGGCGGCGCGGCGCGGCGTGTTCGGACACGACTACGATGACTTCAGCTACGAGCTCTATCCGGCGTCGCCGACGAACGCGGTCTGCTTCCGCCGGTTCGCGCCCGATCACCAGCTGACGGGCGGCGCGGGCTACGGTTTCGTCGGCAACCGCCTCGAACCGGGCGTGAAGGTCGCTTTCGAGGGCAGGGACGGCAGGCTCGTCTACGATGTCGACTTCCCGGCCCACTACATCATGCCGCTCAAGCTCGAGGCGGGGAAGGTGAGTCCGGGTCTTGGCATTGAGATCTACGACCGGGACGACCCGAAGGTCGGCTCGCCGGTGAAGATCTCCGATGTCATCGAGTCGTCCGACGGACGCCGCGACGCCATGAACAACCCGCATCTCTACCCCCAGCTTATCTTCGTCAGATAGGGATTCGAGGGACAGGTACGCCCTTGTGATAAGTCCCCACAGCACTACCCGTCCTTAGACATACTCCCAGGGAAAGCCCTGGGACAACAAGTCCTCGAAGTGTTCACAGCGTCGGCGAGGGCGCCGACGCGACATGCCTTCGGATGCTTGGGGGGCTTGCAGGATCCTGGTCAATGGGCCTGTTTCGTTCGCCAGGCGGTCATGGTCATGCCGGTTTCGCGCAGGAAGAACTTTCGCAACGAGTTGGGATTTGCGAAACCGCAGAAGTCGCCGATGGTCTTGAGCTGCCTGCTGCGGTCGAGGAGAAGGGTCTTGACGCGTTCGAGCTGCACGGCGTGGATCTCGTCCAGGATCGAGTGTCCGGTGGCCTTGCGGAAGCGGCGGGCCGCGAGCGGACGCGAGCAGGGGAACGTGCGCATGACCTCTTCCGCCTGAAGGCCGTTGCAGGCCTTGTCCCGGATGAGCCTCAGGGCGTTTGAGACGGCATCGTCGTCAACCTGTCGCAGGAGCCGGGTCGATTCGCGGCGGACGACCTGAAGTGTGCCGTAGGTGTGGACGCGGGATCCGCGGAATCGGGCGCCGTCGCGTATCGCGGCAATCAGCAGTGTCGCCGCGAGGTTCCCGCCTCGGCGGAAATGGGGCTTGACGGATGAAAGTCGCGGCTTCGTATGCTCGCAGACGGCTTCGAAGTCGTCGACACCGAGGACGGCCATCTCGTCCGGAATTCGAACGCCCATCAGGTTGGCCTCGGCGACGACCTTCTCCGCCGGCTTGTCGTTGGCGGCGAAAACGGCGCAGGGCTTCGGGAGACGCTTAAGAAACGCCCTCAGGGCGCTGGCGTATTCAAGCGAATCGATGTCCTTTGATTTCGACTGGAACTTTCGGCATGCGAACCCGTTGAGACGAAGGGCCTGCTCGTATCCGGCTCCCCGGTCGTCGCTCCATTTCCACCCTCCGGGCGAGGGGATGAACGCGAAGTTCGTAAATCCGGTCAGCATCAGCTCGCGGGCGGCCACGCTGCCGGCGTCCTTCGAGTCGTGGCAGACGCAGTAGGACTTGCGGTTCAGGGTGGCGGGATCCCTGTCGATGAAGACGACGGGGAGGCGTCGGCTCAGGTTGTCAAAGGCTGAGTAGTTCATCCGCTCGCCGCACTCGACGATGATGCCGGCGGGCTTCCAGTAGTCGACCAGCGTTCGCTGGGCCTTGACGTCGGGCGAATTGCCGATGACCTGCACGTGCAGATCCGACCGGGCGGCGATCTCCCGGACGCCAATCAGCTTTTCGTCCGATGAGCTCGTCTGCGACGCGTATTTGAAATAGAGCACGATGCGCACGGGAGATAGGATAGCAAAGTTTTGGAGCGCTTACAATGCCCGGAAGTATTCGGGCGCATCTCTGAATTTTAAAGATCCTTTTCCTCGCCGATAGCGGACGGTCAACATTTCTGCGCTTCGCTTACTGCCTCCGGCCGGTTAACACGGAGCCTGGCGGAGACACGAAGGCACGGAGATTTGATTGAGATGCGGTAGAGGAGTGCGAAGCGAATCCCAACCGCCCTCAGAAAGCATCCTCCGTGTCTCCGAAACTCCGCGTGCTCCGTGTTAACCGGCCGGAGGCAGAACAGGAAGAAGAAGTTATTTCGGCTCGCCTAAGCGAGCGCGTCCGCAATCGGTAAGTCGGCGGGGACAGACCCCCTTGCGGGATGAGGTAAGTTTGCATTTTTCGCTTTTGGGGGACAAATTTGATCTTCTGCGCAGGGTCTGTCCCCGCAGTGTCTCATCATCTCCGATCTGCGGCTTCGGTCAACACTTCACCGCATACAAGGTTCAGGGAAACACCCCCGCCCGGTCACTGCCGTGGAAAGACCGACGCGGGCGAGGGTGAAGTGACTCACTCCCGCTCGTTCGTCGCCGGTCTAATCTTTCCACGGACTTACGTAGCGACTTCTGAACGTTTGTTCAGCGGGTATTATACCATAACCGCCCGCGAGAGGGGATGCCATTTCCCGAAATGTAGAGGTTTGTGGACAGTTTCGGCGCGGCATTGACACGGATGACTGAAAATGTGTATACTAGTTCAGTCAATGAAACAGAAAGATTATGCCCCTGCGATAAAAGCGCGAATTGATAAGGCGAAGTGCGGAAAGCTCTTTGTTATGACCGATTTTGCCGATTTGGCGCCAAATAACGCGGCAAATCGTGTTATTACGAGGCTTGTCGATGAGTCAAAGCTCAGAATGATTATTCGCGGTGTCTACCAAAAACCAGTTTTTAATGACTTTCTGAAGGACTGGGTTGAGCCAAGCGTTGGCGAACTTGCCTATGCCATTGCGCGCAGAAATGGATGGCAAATCAACCCTGATGGAGATACGGCACTCAATCTTATGGGATTGACGACGCAAGTGCCGTCAACATGGTGTTTTGTAAGCGACGGCCCATACAAGTCCTATTCCTACGGAAACGGCAGAATTATGTTCAAGCATAGTTCGAACCGTCTGATGGGAAAACTATCAAACGATGCCGTGATGTTTGTACAGGCCATGAGGGCATTGGGGCGGGATCATGTCGATTTAGGTATCATCGAACGTCTGTCAAAGCGGTTTTCAAAAGATCAAGCCGATGCCATTGAATTTGAAACACGAATAGCCCCGGATTGGATTCATGCCAAGGCGGTCGAATTAAAGGAATTGCATAATGCGTAATGTCGCCAAGTCATCTGACAAGAATCTCAGGACATTGTTCAGCAACGTTGCTCCAAAAGCTGGGCTTTCCCCCGCCATCATTGAGAAGGACTTCTGGGTGTGCTGGATGCTCGACTACCTGTTCAACCGTTCGCCGTGGACGCGGCAGCTCGCATTCAAGGGCGGGACGAGCCTTTCAAAGGCATACGGCCTCATCAAGCGGTTCTCCGAGGACATTGACCTGATCATTGACTGGAGGTTGCTCGGCTACGGTCTCAAGGAACCGTGGGAACCGCGCAGCAACACGCAGCAGGACATCTTCAATGTGAAGGCCAACGAGCGATGCGCGGCATTTCTGAAGGACACCTTTGTGCCGCGATTAAAATCCGACCTCGAGAAAGAGCTGGGACGGACACTTGATCTCGCAATGGACGAGCACGATCCAAACACGGTTGTGTTCCGCTATCCATGCGCATTTCGCGACGCATCGATCCTGCGCGAGATTCGACTGGAAAGCGGCGCCCTTGCGGCATGGACTCCCGCGGCAAATCATGCGATCAGGCCCTTCGCGGCAGATTGGTATCCGAAACTGTTCAAGTCCGCCGAGACGCAGGTTTACACGGTCGAACCCGAACGCACGTTCTGGGAAAAGGTGACGATTCTTCACCGCGAGGCATTGCGTACGCCCGAACGCGGACCGATGCAGCCGCGTTACTCCCGGCACTACTATGACCTCTGGTGCATGGTGCGTCAAGGCACGAAGGACTCCGCCCTCGGGAATCCGGACCTCCTCGATGAAGTCGTCGCGTTCAAGCGCAAGTTCTACCGCTGCTCGTGGGCGCATTACGAACGGGCTACACGCGGAGAAATTCAACTGATGCCGCCGGAGCATTCGATCAAGGCCCTGACCGATGACTACCGGCACATGCAGAACATGATCTTCGGAGACAAGCCGTCGTTCGAGGAGATACTGGACTGCATCGGGAAACTCGAGGCGGAGATTCACACACTTTAAGCTTCTTGCTGTAGCATATCCTTTCCCTCAAA
>JAKSOY010000293.1 GCA_024405255.1 Kiritimatiellia bacterium | reverse complement strand
GGCAGGGTAACGCCTATTCGTTGTGCTTTCCCCAGCCGATGATCTGCCGAATGTGGCAAAACAGCACGGCGCCTGCACAGGCGTCAAAGAGTGCATCGTGCCAGGTGCGACCCGGGCACAGCGCTTCCACTTGCCCGGTCAGGCCGAAGGTGCGAATGAGGTCGCCCAGCGCAAACGATTCCATCAGCGGCCAATACGTGCGGACAAGGCGCAGCGTATCCACCCACGGGCCAAAGGGAGTGAGCGGCGCACGCTTTTCGAGAATCGTGCGCTCGGTGGATGCGTTATGCGCGACAAGCGGCATGCCCACGAGGCGTGCGCCCAGCTCGGGCCAGGCATCCATAAAGGTCGGCGCCACCGCAAGTTCCGCGCGCAGCTCGGCCCAGCGCCCGGGCGCGCGTGGCGAAAACGGACGCCCCGCGTCTACGCGAAAGTATGTTTCACCCTGCGAGCCGACGATCGGCCCTTCCTCGCCGATTTCAATGAACCCGAGCTGCCACGGTTCGTTGGGCCACCCCTTCACCGTGCCGGTCGTTTCAAAATCGAGTGAAATGAAATTCATAAGTATTCTTACTTACTTCTGACCATTCGGCTTTGCCGGCACTGTAAGCTTGAGCGCGTCGAGGTACGCACGGTCGATGCGGCATCGCGCGTTCTTGCAGTTCTCGATGTAAGCGCGCATCAAGGCACGCGCCTTCTGCTGATCAGGACGATTCTTCTGAATCTCGGCGTAGCTGCTACGGTCGCTCTCGGCGAATTTCACAATCGTCTCCTTCCAGCCTTCAGGGTATGGGAAGTGCAACCATGCGCTACCGCCCGGCGCCTTCAGCGGCCAGAAGGTCCAGCCGATGTTGTACTTTTCCATCGTCTCGCCCATCGCCCGATACCAGACGGGCCAGTTGTGTCCTGTCTCGCCCATCCACATCGGCACGCCCGCCCGGTCACGGAAATCGGCGTGGCGTTTGATCTTCCAGTCTTCGAGATTCTTGTTGCCGAAATCGTAGTGGTGGCAGGTGTACATCATATTCGCGTCGAATGTAAAGCCTTCGAAGGGTTTGAAATTCGAATTCCACTGGGCGCCGCCGAAGATGACGATATGCTTCCGGTCCACCTCGCGGATCGCGCGGGCCGCGCGGGCCTGGACGCGCGCGAGCTGTTTGTTGAGCTCATCCTTGTCCGCCAGACGGCTTGAAATCGGTTCATTCATCAAATCGTAGCCGAGGACGACGGGTTCATTCGCGTAGTGCTGCGCGATCGCGCGCCAGATCGCGCAATACTGCCGCTGGAAATGTTCGCTCACGAACAGCCACGGATAGCCATGGCTGTCGTCGATGTTGTCGCCGGTCTGTCCGCCCGGACAGTCATGCATGTCAAGAATAAGCCGCAACCCGTACTTGCGGCACCAGGACACGACGGCATCCATCCGCACGAAACCATCCTGTTTTCCCGTGAGTCCCAGATAGTCTTCATCCGTGAAAAGCTTGTAGTGGAACGGCAGACGAACCGTGTTGCAGCCTGTCGCGGCGACGAAAGCAAGATCCGCCTCGGTGATGTAGTTGTCCTTGAACGCCTTCCAGAATTTCGCCGTCTCTTCCGGACCCACCAGCTGCTTGAACATCTCGTCGATGAAATGCGGCGAATTGCATTTACCGAACTTGAACATGTACCCTTCCGGGTTCAGCCAATGACCGAGATTCGTGCCGCGAATGAAGAACTTCGTACCCTGTTCATCCACAAGATCGTGTCCTTTCACGTGAATGAATCCCCGATCTTCCGCCCCGCACAGGGAAAACGCCAGCAGCATACACACGAGACCCAGCCAACGATATGCCTTCTTGATCATCTTAAACCTCTTTCTTTCTTCTAAGCATCGTATTCTAGTAAAAATCTATGGTTTTTCAAGTATAAGTGTGGGTCTGTCTAGCGGCGGATTCATCCCATTATGTACGCAGATGCCTTCGGCATACGCGGTTTTGGCGAAATCCGATCCGGCTACGACGCCCGCGCCATAGGCAACTCCATGGCAGTTATTGACAGTCCGTTTGCGCGCGGGCTACGCCGGAATCGGATTTCGCCAAGATGCAAGTGTCGTCAGCCCCCTTAAGAATCACGCGACCGATTCCACGCTTGCCCAGACGGTAGTCTCCGAAGTTTATGACGAGCCCGAGAGGGATGTCCATGAGCTTCATATAGGAGAGCAACTGTGCTTTGTGCCGGGGCATGTTGATCTTATCTTCGTCAAGCGATTTACACTCGACGATCAGGCACTTGTCAATGAAACAGTCGAGGCGGAGTTTCTCCTCGAAAGTGAAACCTTTGTAGGTGATCGGCACTTCCACTTCCGTAGACGCCTCGTGTCCTCGCACGCGCATCTCCTGCGCGAGGGACATTTTGTAGATGTTCTCGAGAAGACCGATGCCGAAGTGCTTCTGCACTTCGATGGCGGCGTCGATCACTTCGCCAGTGAGAGTTTCAGCTTTCTGATAGAGAGGGTGCATAGGCGTATTTTAGCATATTACAGTTGATGAATCAATTGCCGGGACCTGCATTCGGGGGAGGTTCCATACCGTAAAGGTATCTTTCCCCCGACGCTCAAACTTGCCGAAAACCGTTTGTGGCGTAGCCCTCGCCATAAATGGGGTTCTCTATTTTGTTAATAAATTGCGACTGGGCGAGGGCGTTGTAGCCACAACGGTTTTCGGCAAATACTGCGTATGCCGAAGGCATCTGCGTACATAATGAGATGGACAGGCCCACACTAATGCCTGAAGTCTCAATTCTTTTAGGCGAGCAATTCGCGTAGGACATCCCGCATTTCGTCGGCGGCTTGATAGCCGGCGGCGATTGCGGTCGACGCCGTACGGAAATCCAAGGTGAAGATATCGCCCACCGCCGGCTGGATGCACACATCCGGCGCCTGCGCGGCAATCGTACTGCGCGTCACCTCGTTCTCGAATATCTTGATGGTGTTCGTGAGGATATCAAAGAGTTTGAGCGTCTTCTTCTCGCTGCGGTATCCGACCGGACCATGCCGCAGATTGATATCCACCGCAATCACGACGTCTGCACCCATCGCGCGACAGACCGAAATCGGCAGCGGATTGACAAGTCCACCGTCGACAAGCTGACAGTCGGTGTGCTCGATCGGCATGAAGACGCCCGGAATCGCAAAACTCGCACGGATAGCCTCCATCAAGTCCCCTTTCCGCAGCACGACTTCCTCACCCGTGACGATGTTCGTCGCGACCGTCGCAAACGGAATCGGCATTTCCGAAAAATCCTTAAAGGTGATGAACTGCCGCAAAAGTTCCTCGATGCGCTTGCCTCTCAAAAAGCCCGTGATCGGCACATTCACTTCCGCAAAGAGTTTCGCCGCCTTTACCCAGTCGAGTTCCTGTGCCCAATGGATCGTTTCCTCCACCTTCCCCGAAATGAATATCGCACCCATGATGGAACCGATCGACGTACCCGCCACGCAATCAATGGGAATCCCCAGTTCCTGCAGGCGTCGCATCACACCCAGATGGGACAATCCACGTGCGCCCCCCGAACCGAGGGCCAAGCCGATCTTCTTACGCTTCTTTTCTGTTTGAAATAAATTCATAGTGTCACTCCATCCTTGAAAATGGCGATGCCGCGAGCATTCTCCACTTCGTTTCGCGCGGGCGTACCCGAGGCGACCGCAAGAACTTTCGCCGCAAAGGCCTCGACGTCGTCGTTGCTCATCGCATCCCAGTCGATCCAATGCGGCTTCGCTTTCGCCAGCGTCTCATTGGTGGCGATCTTCATCGTGGGAACGACCGTGCCAAACGGCGTACCACGACCCGTCGTGAAAAGAATGAGAGAACATCCCGCCGCCGCCAAGACCGTGGACGCCACCAAATCATTGCCCGGACCCGTCAACAAGGACAGTCCTTTCGTCTTCACGCAGTCGCCGTAGCCCAGCACATCCACCACGGTGGACTTCCCGCCCTTCTGCACGCATCCAAGCGACTTGTCTTCCAATGTCGTAATACCGCCCGCCTTGTTCCCCGGACTCGGATTCTCACAGCAGGGTTCGCCATGGGATTCGTAGTAGGCCTTGAAGTCGTTGATCATCTTCACGCATTTCTCGAACGTCACGCGGTCGCGGCACCGCCGCATCAGCAGCGTTTCGGCGCCGAACATCTCCGGTACTTCGGTCAGGACCGTCGAACCTCCGCGGGCCACGAGCCAATCGCTGAAACGGCCCACGAGCGGATTCGCCGTCAAGCCGGAGAAGCCGTCGCTGCCACCGCATTTAAGACCCACCACGAGTTCGCTCACCGGAATCTCTTCACGTGTCATCCGCCCCATCTCGGCCAGCAGTTCATCGACCTGTGCACAGCCTTGTGCGAATTCATCTCCTGGATCCTGCGCGCGCAGGACGCGCACGCCTTCCGTTCGCTTCACACGCGGCAGGAATGTTTCAAGTGTGTTGTTTTCACAGCCGAGCGCCACGATCAACACACCGCCTGCATTCGGATGGCAGCAGAGTGCGGCAAGTAAATTCGCCGTCGTCTCATGATCGGTACCCAGTTGGCTGCACCCGTACGGATGCGAAAGTGCGACGCAGACATGCGATCCCTTTGCATTCCCGTATGCGGCCAGGCGTTCACAGAGGGCGTTCACACACCCGACCGTGGGAACAATCCAGAGTTCATTCCGAATCCCGACACGTCCGTCGCTTCGACGGAATCCCTGGAATGTCGGAATCGTCGCCGGACGCGGCTGCTCGATTCCTTCGGACCCGTTCCACGTGTAGGATTCCTGTCCGCCGAGATTCGTAGCACAATTGTGCGTATGCACATGTTCACCGGCCGCGATCGCACACGTGGCGTGTCCGATGGGCATTCCATACTTGATGATATTCGCGCCGGCGGCAATTGCCACGCGCGCATATTTGTGTCCGTCGCTGCGAACCTCGACATTGTCTTTCGGATCAATAACCATTTGAATCTCCTTCGCAT
>JAKSOY010000292.1 GCA_024405255.1 Kiritimatiellia bacterium | reverse complement strand
CACTGTTCGGCGCGTATTTTACGATAATCTGAACAGAAAGTCAACGCCGAGAGCATACTTTGTGTACAACTAATTGTAATTTGTCTGTATAGTTGAACACAAAATCGCATTAAATCAAACAGTCATCCCTCGCCGCTTCTGATTCCCAACCGGGTCTGTCCCCGCTTTCCTTTTCTGCCAGTTCATTTCCTTTCACCTGCGCCCTCGGACGCCTGCAGCCAGTCGAATGGAACCTTTGTCACACAGCAACCCGCGAGATTCGGCTGGTTGTAGTACGCAAGCAGCAGCCCGTCGTCCTGCTCCAGCACGGCGAAGTAGCAGAAGAACCCGTCGAGGTCCGTCTCGAGCGTCTTGCGGTTGATCCACGTCCTGCCCTCGTCCTTCGAGATTGCAAGCGTCAGCGGTGCGCGAATGCCCACAAGCCAGGGTTCTCCGCGCTTCATATACTCGGGATGCCCCTCGTGGTCGTTCCAGACGAGCAGCAAATCACCGGACTTGAGGCGGCTGATCGTCGCCGGACCGCGCGGGCCGTAGATGGGCGAGGGGCCGAAGTACTCCCAGGTGACGCCCCCGTCCTTCGAGAACGCCTGCCACTGACGGCCCCGGTCGGTGCGCGCGTAGAGGTAAAGCCGTCCGTCCTTCAGCTCGACGACGCCCGGCTCCTGCACGATGACCGGCTTGCCCGCCTCGTCCTTCGGCGGCTCGTAGAGGTTGCCGCTCTTCCAGGTCGTTCCCTGATCGTCCGAATAGACGCACATGAGCCGTCCGAACTGCCCGTCGGACGGATTGTGCCGCGCGAGCGGCTCGATGAGGCGCCCCGACTTGAGCATCGTGAGGCGCGCGTTATTGCCCACCCAGTAGGCCGTTTCGGACGCCGCCACGCACTCGGTGATGCCGCTCCAGGTCTCGCCCTCGTCGGACGAGAAGCGCATCACGGGCCTGCAGTCCGTCGCGGAGTTCTTCCGCAGGTACATAAGCCCGATCCGCCCGTCCTTCAGCCGGATGAGCGACACGCACATGTCGTTCTGCTTGCCCGAACGCGGCACGGTCTCGACCGGCTTCGTCCACGTCTCGCCGCCGTCGGACGAATAGCACTTCACGAGATGGGCCGGTGCGTGGTCGAGGTTCGACTCGCCCCGGTATTCGGTGTAGACGAAGAGGATCCGCCCGTCCTTCAGCCGGATGAAGTCGCCCTCGCCGTTGCGCGGATTGTCCTTCGCCTGCGGCAGGTTGAGGACGCGCCGCGGGCTAGGCTCCGCCGACACCATGATTGCCATTGTCGCGAAGCAAAGCAAAACCAGAACATATTTCATGTGAATTTCACTTGATTTCAAGAGAGCGAAACCCATTCGTCATCCGCCGCCGCGAACGACGAAAACGCCAATGCCGCGGACAAGCCGGCAATCGACATCTGCCAAACTGATCTTTTCATATTTCGGTATTCTACCACAGGCGAAGCCGGCCGCAGTGAAATTGACGCAAAAATCACGCAAGAGTTCTATCAACTATCGCGCAAGGCGACAGATATGCCGTTCCATCGTGTGCTCTTTCAGTCAATCCTGACCTTGATGGTCACCCGACGGCATTTTTCCGCGTTCTTTTCCGGCGTCAGTCCCGCCGCGTGACCGCCCGACGGCGGGAAGAACATCGCGAACTCGCCCGCCTTGAGCGTCAGCGGCTCCACGCGCCCGGTGAAGAACGTGCAGTCGGTCTTCGATCAGCGCAATCACACGCGGACATCAGTCACATCAACAGGTCCGACGCCTTGATGACGGCAACGAAATAACCGCTTTCAATCACCGAGGGGGACAGTGTGCCGTCATAGACGAGAACCGGCCGAACCGACACCCCCCTCGGATTCGGCAGCCGCCTGATCTTCTGCTTCACATCCTCCACGACATCGGCATCAATCCTGTCCTTCCGCTTCACTTCGACGACATACATCGCCTGCTTGAGCTGTATCAGCAGGTCGATCTGGCATCCCTTCTCCCCGTCCTCTCCCTTTGCACTGGCGCGCGCCCTGGTGACCGACTTTCGATAGGACGCACACGACAGCACGAGCGACCGATCCAACCCGAGCCGTGCGATCAGGTCCTCGGAGTTGTTGAGGACCAGGTTCTCGAACTGCAGTCCCAAGACCGTTCCCCACCGCGGCAGACCCTCGAGCGAGACAAACGAATAGGCACCTCGCCGGATCAGGACCGAATAGGGCTCGACATAGCGAAGATAGAAACGCGTGTAGTTGTCGCGAATGCGGTATGCGTCGATCTTCTGCAGCTCCCCGGTGGCGGGATTGAGCCCCCTTTCGCGCTCCACAAACCCCGCAAGCTCCAGCTCTTCGAGAGCATCCGACAGATGGCCGTTCCGTTCCTTGCCGATGGCTTCTGCAATCTCCGAAAGCGTCTTCGACTCGAAGGCCAACGCCTTGAGGATGTCGCCCTTTTCCTTGGTCTTGTCCCCGAAGACATCGCTGAATATCCGCTTGAAGTCCTTGAAAAGCGTACCGCTCTTCAAGAACGCCAGTCGGCGGACGTTCTCATCCGTCGTCAGAGACGGATCGATCTCCTCCAAATACCGCGGAACCCCCCCGATGACGGAGAGCATGTCAAAGACTTCCTTGGACGAGACTCCCTCATGCCAGAACTGCAGACTCTCGCGAACGGACAGTTCCGGCAAAACCATCTCCAGCGAAATCCGTCCGACGAATCCTGTGCTGTCAAGGATGTTCTTCTGAATCCACGAGGAAACCGATCCGCAAAGGACAAGCACAAGGTTGTCGTGTTTCTTGAGGGTGTCGTCCCAGGCATCCTTAAGATATCCCGGGAAATCAGGATCGTAGCGTCCCATCCACGAAATCTCATCCAACAAGACAACCGTGCGCGTTTCCTTGTCCTCGAACAAGACATGGTCAAGTTCCTCAAACGCTTCCATCCAGTTTGACGCCGTCAGATTCTTCACCGCACCATACCGAGACAGCCGCTGACAAAAATAGCGAATCTGATCTGCATTTGTCATCTTCGACCGTGGAGCAAGCCCGGTCAACTTGATGTAACGACACTCGCTTCTCGCGGCAAATTCATCAATTAGACGACTTTTCCCGATCCGACGCCTTCCCTGACATGTAACCAAAGATGACATCCTCTTGTTCCAAAGAGCCATCAATTGCGCCATTTGCTCAGCCCTGCCAACAAATCTCATATCATCTCCTTATCTGAAAAAATTGCATAAAACAAGCGTATTGTATCAGACGAATCAGCAAAAAGTCAAGACCCATCGGGCACGAAATCTTGATTTCTCATATTTCGTGCCCGGCCGAGTCTGGCGTCTCGCCCAAGGCAGATTCTTGACCTTGCTCATTGCATTTCCTTTCTGTTTGTGTGTTCATCCCCGACCCCACCCGGGACCGGGAAGTTGTCAACAGGTTGTCGAGAATCCGCATCGTGCGGATGGAGGGTGGCTCCATCCGCAGGGGGTGCCTTGCTCCATCCGCCGAGACTCGGGTCCTCCATCCGTAGGGGTTCGACTCGGGCACTCGGTAGACGCTGACGCCCACTCTCACAAGGCCTTCAGCTCCTCGAACGTGACCCGAAGCAGGATGGAGAACCCGAAGATCCGGCTATGATTTTCAACCGGGACTGTCCCCGCGAAATTTAGATTTGTGTAGCGAACATGATCGTGATGTCTCTGAGATTTGTGTGGTGAACGGTTGATTGATCTCAATCCGTTTTGGTATACTATTGGGCATGAAACGTAAGACTCGGCAGTAGCAGATTGGCGCACAACAAAAGTGACAGGCGAACCCGTCACTTAAGGCGAATGACCTCCTTCGCATCATACCGCCCCCGAGATTCACTTTGCACCCATCTCGAACTCGAGCGTGCCGCCCGCGAGAATGTCGGCATGACGGAGAATGAATCCCTTCATCGGCTTGCCGTTGAGCTTCACCGACTTCACGTACGTGCTCTCCTTAAGGATGCCTGCGGCCGTTCAGACGTGCACAGTTTTGCCATTAAAAGGTGAACATTGCCGCCGAACGCAAAGGCATGAACTCGCGCAGGAGTTCCCCGAACGCACGAAGTCGCCTAAGAGCAGTCGGCTTTGCCTTGCCAAAGACAAAGCGCCCATCTCCCTTTGACTTGAACAAGGCGACACTCGGCTTCCACCAAAGCAGGTCACCGTTCATGACGACATGGTAGATCCGATTGCGGTACTTCGGCGTCTTGCCAATCGCCTGCCGCGTCACGCCCAGTTCGCGTTCGAGTTCCGACATTCCGATCAGTTGCGACTTGAACTCGTTTATGTCGCCCCCGACGCTCATCAGCAGAAGCTGCTCAATGCGCTTCTGCTCGTAGTCGGCCATGCGGACGCTCAACGACGCACCGACATACGGTGCCTCGCCGCAATCACAGGTAAACAGCTCCCCCGCCTTACAGGGGACGGAAAGATGCCCAAGGCACTTGTCGTCGTATTCATAATTCCCGACAACTGCCGCCATCTTCTTTCCGCAGCTCCAGCAATGCATCGTCTTCTGTTCTTTCATCACCCCTCCTCTATCTGCAATCACCCTCGCGGTGGAAACTCAACACGACAAGCCCGTTCTCCATGAAGAACTTGATATAGATCAATCGGCCCTGAATCCTCTTCTTGTAGACATCTGCCGCACGGCCACGTTCCCAGTCCGTGTTCGCGAATTGCGTCGGGCGCAACATCGCAATCTCGGCAAAGGCATCCGCATCTGAAAATCCAAGGTCATCCAAGGTCTCCGTGTTCTTGTCGCGATGAGCAAGAAACGCCTGCCCCGATACGATGGCAGACCTCACCACGCGCAGATCATAATAGGCCTTTGGCATTGAATGCATTTCTCTTGGAAACGCTGCGAATTATACCCTTTTATGTTGACACTTGTCAACCGCGCCAACAACCCAGAGCCGTCACCGCGATTCGTTAGAATAGTGTGCACCCGACCGGAGAAGATGGGCTTTTCCGGCA
>JAKSOY010000291.1 GCA_024405255.1 Kiritimatiellia bacterium | reverse complement strand
TCGCCGCGGGGTGGGGTACACCCTTTGGTAAAAAAGGGATTGAAGCAAGTCAGCCCTCACTCAGCGGTGGGGTACACCTTGCTCCAAAAAATTTTTCGCATGCTTCAACAGCGATGCTCGCCTTGCTCTTGTTCTTGAGCAACGACAGGCGTTCCAGTTTGAGCGCGGACTTGCTATCAATCCCGATTTTCTTCATGCGTTGACTCCTTCACTCTCCATGCGACGAAGTGCTTCCTTGATAAGATCTGAAACCGTCATGCCATTTGCTTTGGCGATTTCACGAAGTCTTGCCTCCTGGTTCTCATCGACCCAGAGACCAACTTTCTTCTTACCTTTTTTCCGTTGATTCGGCATACCACTTACTCACTTTCGTTTGGGATTTAAACCCTTCCCATCCGAACTGGTGCGAATTGTATCACAGGGTGGGGCACACCGTCAAGGGGGAAAATATATATTTCGTATAATTCAGATATTACATAGACATAGCCCAAAACCACCAGCGAATATGGTATAATGCGCTTCGAAGGGAGGAAATGGCAATGGCAAAGCTTATTCACATGCTTATGTGCAACGTCTCACGGCGCTACCGTGCGAGGCATTGTCATCATGTCGATGAACTTCCCATGAGGATCCAGCGTCGGCTTCTTGCATCCATTCAAGAGGAAGATCCTCGGACTTGGAACAGCGCCGAAGATATGATGCACGATCTCTTGCAAGAGATTGATGAAGAGGAGCAGCAGGAGAAAACATCATTTCGTAAGGTCGCCTCGTTCGCATGAGCCGAAAGGTCAAGGTTTCATCTCGTTACAAGAAGGACCTGAAACGAATAGCAAACAATCCGAAGCTCGTTTCAGAATTGACAGGTGTCGTTGCTACGCTTTCCTGTGACATTCCGCTTGACGAGAAATACAGAGACCATCCCCTTAACAACAACTGGGATGGCTTTCGTGACTGCCACATCAGGCCAGACGTAGTTCTGATCTATCAGAAATACGAGGACGTCATCAAGTTCCTGAAGCTTGAACGAGTCGGTTCGCATTCGGAACTCGGTCTCTAACAGAGACCAATTCAGCCCATCTTACGCCAATTCCGCAAACGGCCTTTGTTCCACATGTAACTATCGCTCGCCGAGCATGACCCAGACGGCAGATTCTGTTCTGCCCTGACGCCGGGCCTCTTCCTTCATCTTGATGACCGTTCGCTGATCGTAGGCATCGCGGCATTTCCACTGCTGGAATCCGTTCAGGTACTTCTCCTTCAACTTTGCGACATCAAACTCATCGAGCTTGTATGTCTGCGCATACTTCTGAATCTGTGCCTCGTAGCCCTTCCAGTCGTGCTCGTGGAATGCCATTCCATCTCTCTTGCGCTCGAGCATTCGTTCAGCGCAGACCGACAGCAGCGAGTCAATGGACTTCCTTTGGGCCTTGATAGCAGCCGTGTCTTTATCCGGGCTTCCGACCTGGATCTTGACCATTCGATTGACAAGCGGAGAGATCCACGGGATGTCGCTGAGCGCCCATTCAACAGGTTTTGGCGCCTCGCCTCTGCCATTGTCAACACCGTTGACGCCGGCTGCGATGACCGAGCGGCCGCCGCCGTAGTTCCAGAGCCGCGCTCCGACTGCCGCGGCGAAGTCCTTGAAGTCCTCCGCGCTCGCAAATCGGTTGTCAAGCGTTCGCTGGTCGAACATCGGGGCATCCCTGAAGTAGTCCGTCTGGTTCTCTCCTGTCGCGGCGACAACGGCGAGGCGCAATCCCTCGATGATCGGACCGGTCATCTGGAGATCTGGGACGACGGCCCTGACGGTCGAATCAAGGATCGCGCTGCCGAACGACGGCATTTCACCGATTCCTTCGCTCGCGGCGATTGAATTGGCCGTGTAGTCAACGATCGGCGAGAGAAGCTTTTCCTCGTCTGTCATCGCGCCACCGATGATGATGCTCGTGTAGCCCTTTGTCCAGAACGGAGTAAACTGGTAGTTCTTGCGCACGTATTCAGAGCAGTTCCTGTAGGCGTCGTGGTAGGCCTTCGCGTATCTGAAGAAGATCCCGAATTTCTTCCGCGCCTTTTCCTCGTCACCGTCGCAGTTATTGAGCATCCATGTCAGCGCCACGCCATTGGCAAGAAGCGATCCTGCAACACGACCGACTACGAACTTTGCGTCCGCACCGAGCGTATGCCCGAAGTCCGTCTTGTATGCGTTGAAGTGCCTGACAACGCCCTTCTCAATCATGTTGTAGAACGGGATAATCAGCTTCATCGTTCCGGCAGCAGCGCCTTTACGCTCTCCCTGTGCGATGGATACGCGACGATTGACGAGATCGCCGGATTCCGCCGAAGTCCTGACGAGTCCGAAGTGCTTGCGGTCTGCGAGGTAGGCGATTGCTTTGGCCAGAACGTCCTCATGCTCCTGTTGCGCTTGGTTCTTCTTCGCAACCCAGCACAAGGTGTCAAGAGCGCGTTTACCGCGGCTTCTCGACTGAAGCGCGCGGTCAATCTCCTGAATCGTCCGAAGCCCCTTCTTGGCGAACTGGTCTGCGGCGAACGTCTGCGAATTTTCGCCGCGGTGGACGGATCCGATCGAGACGAACATGTTCGCCTTCAGCATTTCCTTCGCGAGACGCCAGTCCTCGTTCATCTGCTGGATCTTCGCAAGGTCGTTGCGATCCTGCGCATCCCAGTACATCTGCTGCCATTCGCTCGGAGATTCGACGATCTTGCAGATCCGTTCGGCTTGCGGAATGTAGTAGAACACCGTCTTGTCGCTGAACGCCTTCGCCGTCGCGGGGATGTTCCTGACAACGGTCTGAAGCGCGAGGTCGCTCAACGTTCCGAGACCGGGGAATGTTGCGCGAAGAGCCGTCTTCAGGTACGTCTCTCGCATTCCTGGCACGTTCTTCTCGATCGAGTCCTGGTTTCGCCGGACGTTCATCGGCCAGTAGGCCGGGTTCCAGTCGATGATGAGCGAACGCCACGTATTGTGGATCATTCGCGTAGTCTTAGTGTACCAGTTCGCCGTTTCTCCAGTCGCAAATGCGTCGGCAATCTGCCGCGGAACAACGAGCGTTCTCTTTTTCCCGTTCTCAATGTAGTTGAGATGTCCGTACCTGCTGCCGGACGGAAATTCAGCACCTTCACTCCGCGGCAGATCCCGGACTCCCTTGACTCCGGCGAATTCAAGCGCGTCTCTCAGGTCGAGGACAAGCTGATTGCGCCGGAGTGCCCTCTGAAGCCGGTCAACCTTCTTCAGCGTCGCTCCGCGAACGTCCGCCTTTGCCGCGAACGATCCGGTCATTCTGGCCGTCCATCCGCCTTCTCCGATGTCCTTTCCGGCGCCCTTCGCTCCGGCGTAGTCGTAGCACTGGCTGACAATATCATCGCCTCCGGCCACTCCTGCCGCACGTGCAGCACGGCGAGCCGAGTCAATGGCATCAATCTCTTCCTGCGAATGAACGCGCTCTGTGGCCACATAATGCGTGTTCTGGCGCAGATAGTCGATCCACGCCTTTCCAAACATGCGTTCCGCTCTCGGATCGTCCAGGAGCTCCCGTTCGTGGACAGCCCACCACCTGTTTCCGAATTCCTGCATCCGGCGCCACTTCTGAGCGCCGAGACGGTTGGCCATGTCACCGAGCGCACGTCTCGCCTGAACGACATCCTCGCCGAACGACGCGCTGCGTCCGCTCGTTTCGATGACTCGCCACTGGTCCAGATAGAAGCTCATGTCCTCCGTCGTGAGTCCCCAGCGTTCCGTCGCCTCGTTTTCGAGGCGCAGCATCTCACGGTGGTAAACGCTTCCCTCGTTCAGATTGCCGCGTTCGTAGGCAGTCCGCGCGAGTTCAAGCTTGTTGAGCTTATCGGCGAGATTCCCAAGGTAGAGGTCGAGCTGCTGTTTCAGGGCCGGACGTGCCGCAGGAGGCGCTGCCTTGAGCGCCTTCTTCATCGCCTTGATCTTCGTCTTCGTCTCGGCGTCCATGCGGATGTAGACGGGCCCGAAGCGATCGTGCATCCCGTAGATGAACTGCTCGGTCAGGTCTTTCCAAGTGGATCCCGCGCTGATCGGTTCGTCTTTCTCGTTGTTCAGCCGGTTGAGCGTTTCCTGCGTCTGACGGGACATCTGCTTGCGGATCTTCTCGACCAGGTATTCATCGCCGTGCAGCCGTCTGTCTGCAAGCGTCCTGAACGCATCCGCAAGGTTGCGGTCGCCGGCAATGACGCCCTCGATTCCGTTCGCCCATTCCGGCGCCCGTGCTTCGACTTCCTTCGGCATGACGAGCCACTTACCGAACATTTCGGCCGTAAGTTCATTGCCGCTCATGTTCTGGGAGTAGTCCGGGATCCCATACGCCCAGTCAATGAACCGCTTTGCCGCCCATTCAGCGTCCGCGGCATTCATTCCAGGCATGTTCGCCACAGCGTCCTGGACCGCTTTTCCGATCGTCTGAAGGCGTCCGAGCCGTCCTCCGACGTGACGCTTCTCGGCCATGACAATCTTCGCCACCTGGTCCGCGAAGACGCCGCGTTCGGCGGTCTGCGCTCCGGGTTCCTGACGGTTGATGCGACGTTCGCCAAGTGCAATGAGCTGACGTTCGAGCTGCGCGTCACTCCTTTGCTTTTCCGCACGGATCGCCGCGTCAGTCTGTCCCATAGACCAGGACGGATCCTCGTTCCTGAAGAAACCGTGCGCCTTCAGCGTCGCCTTCTCCACGTCCATGTCCGTCCTGTCGACTGTTCCGATGACATCCGAGTGAAGAGTCACGTTGCCGCGTCTCGTCGCAATTCCGCCGGACGGAAGGTTCTTCGCGACCGCAGTCGGCACGACATCGCCGGTCACGATCTTGCGAAGTTCCTCCATGTCGCTGATCGAGAGTGACAGGAAGCGCCGCGCACCGAGCGCCGAAACCGGCGAGTTCCTGACATCGGCAAGTTCCCTCGCCGCGGCAAGTCCTCCAGGAGACCGCTCGCCGTGTTCGGCATCGTCCGCAACCCGCGTCCGTCCTCCGACAA
>JAKSOY010000290.1 GCA_024405255.1 Kiritimatiellia bacterium | reverse complement strand
TTCGTTTTCCATTTTCCGTTTTCCATTTTTTTGCTATACTATCCCCCATTTGAAACCTAAAGAGAGTGATGAAGAAGATGAAGCAGGCTTATATTAACGGTACGCCGATTCCCAAGGAGGCGGTGCAGTTCGAGTTGGATCGTCTGGTCCAGTTCTACGCGTCGCATGGCATGCGCAAGGAGGAGATCGAGGCGAATCTCGAGAAGCTCGTCGAGCAGGCGCAGGCGCAGGCGATCGGGACGAAATTGCTGTTCGATCGTGCGGAGGAACTTGAGATTGCGGTGACGGGTCCGGAACTCGACCGCGAAATCGAGAAGGTCGTCCAGCAGGTCGGCGGCCGCGAGAACTATACGCGCATGCTGGCGGAGCAGAAGATGTCCGAAGACGATCTTCGCAATCGCATCAGCAAGACGGTGCGTGTGAACAAGCTCGTGCAGCAGGCGTGTCAGGGCGTGCCGGAACCGGAAGAGTCGGAAGTCGAAGGTTTCTACAAGCAGCACGAGTCCGATTTTGTGAGCGAAGAGCAGGTGCTGTGCCAGCACATTCTCGTGAAGACGGAAGGTCTTGACGAGGCGGACAAGGCGCAGGCGCTCGAAAAGATCAAGAGCATCCGCAAGCGCGTGCTCAAGACGAATGATCCGGGCGAAATCGGCCAGGCGTTCTGCAACGAGGCGAAGGAGAACTCGGATTGCCCGAGCGGCGCCAACGGCGGTTCGCTGGGCTGGTTCGGCCATGGGCAGATGGTGCCGGAGTTCGACAAGGTCGCGTTCGAAATGAAGTGCGGCGAAGTGTCGGATGTCGTCGAGACGCAGTTCGGCTACCACATCATTCTGAAGACGGACGAACAGAAGGGCGGCAAGCAGGAGCTCGCGCAGGTTGCGCCGCAGATCCGCGACCTTCTTCGTCATCAGGCGCGCAGCCGTGCCGTGGATGCCTTTGTCGCGGAACTCCGTGAGAAGGCGACCATCGAGTACAAGTAAGCCGGTTCGAAGATGGAGCCGTGTTCAAGCCCCGTTCCTGTGCCGCTGGCCATTTTGGGTGGCGGCGCGGCGGGGATGTTCGCGGCCGCCGTTGCGGCGGGCCGCGGACTCGGTTGCCTGGTCGTGGAGCGCAAGGCGCGTCTGGGCGCCAAGGTGCTGATGACCGCGAACGGGCGCTGCAATTTTACGAAGGATCTTTCCGCCGAGCAGATGCTGGCGGATATTGGCGAACCGGTGGCGTCCTTTGTGCGACCCGCGCTCGAGGCGTGTCCGCCGGCGCGCATTCTCGGCGGCTTTCGTGCGCTCGGCGTGCGGACGAAGCGCATGACGGACGGACGCTATTTCCCGGCGAGCGAAAAGGCGGCCGACATCGTGCATGCGTTCGGCGACTTGCTGCGCGACCGCGAAGTGCCGTTGCTGTTGAACACGTCCGTGACGGGACTTGCCGCGACGCCGCGTGGATTTGTGGTTGCGACGAAGTCGTTTTCGTTCACGGCGCAGAATGTGCTGGTGGCGACGGGCGGGCTCTCGTTCCCGAAGACGGGAAGCGTGGGCGACGGACAGAACTTCGCGCGTGCGCTGGGACATCGTCTTGAGCCCTGCCGTGCGGGCCTGACGGGTTTCGATTGTCGCGTGCCGCGTGTGGCGCGCTTTGAGGACGGATGCGCGCGTGTGCGTGTGGATGGACGTGTGGCGTGCGAATATCGCGGCGAAGTCGAGTTCGACCGTACGGGGGTGACCGGAGCGGCCGTCTATAATTGCCAGCGATGGGTGGCGCGTCATCGGGCGAAGGGTGCGCCTTTTACGCTGGAACTTCAGTTCGGCGGCGAGCGGATGGAGCTGGTGAATCCCGTGGCGCATCCGCTGAAAGAGGCCATTGTCACGATCGGCGGCGTGTCGCGGGACGAAGTCGATCCCGAAACGATGATGTCGCGTAAAGTGCCGGGACTTTACTTTGCGGGCGAGGTTCTCGACATCGACGGTCCCACGGGGGGCTACAACCTGTCGCTCGCCTTCGTGACGGCGCGTCTGGCGGTGGCGTCGGTGGTAAAGAGTCTGGATTTGTAGAAGAGAGGTGAAGAGCGCATGTCGCAGGAATGGAACATCAAGAGTCGGGGCCATGTGTGTACGATCTGCCAGAAACCGCTGGTGGACAAGGCGCCTGTGGTGTCCGTATTGAAGGAACTGCCCGACGGTTATGAGCGGCAGGACTGCCATCCCGAATGCTGGAAGACGTCCGAACGCGACTGGCAGCCGTTCAGTCAATGGGAAGGCGTGTATGTGGCGCCGCCGCCGCCCGATGCGCGCAAGGAGCCGCTCAAGAAAGAGACGGCGGACGAACTGCTGCGGCGTCTCATCTCGTTGGACGACCCGGCGATGAAAAACGTCGTCTACGTGCTGGCGGTGATGCTGGAGCGGTCGAAGATTCTGGTGGAGCGCGATGCGCGAGAACAGGAAGACCGCACGATCATCCGCGTCTACGAACATCGCAAGACGGGTGAAAGCTTTATCGTGCTGGATCCGCGTTTGCGTCTTGAGAATCTGGCGGAAGTGCAGCAGCAGGTCGTCGCCCTGCTGTCGGGCACGAAGACGCTCGGACAGGTTTCGGAAAGCGAAGAGCAGGAACAGAAGGCCGCCGAGGCGGCCGTACCAGTTGAGGGAGAAGCAGGGAAATGAAGACGATGACCGATGCCAATCTGGCGGTTGCGCATGTGGCGTATGCGTGCAGTGATGTGGCATTCATCTATCCGATCACGCCGAGTTCGCCGATGGGGGAAAAGGCGGACGAGAACATGGCGGCGAAGAAGCCGAATCTTTGGGGCGTCGTGCCGGAGATCGTTGAGATGCAGAGTGAAGGCGGTGCGTCGGGTGCGGTGCACGGGGCCGTTTCTGCGGGTGCGGTGGCGTCCACGTTCACGTCCTCGCAGGGGCTTCTGCTGATGATTCCGAACCTCTACCGCATCGCGGGCGAATTGCTGCCGGCCGTGTTCCATGTGGCGGCGCGTGCGCTTGCCGTGCATGGTACGTGCATCTTCGGCGACCACTCCGACGTGATGGCGTGCCGTCAGACGGGCCTTGCGATGCTCTGCTCGGCGGGTGTGCAGGAGGCGCAAGACCTCGCGCTTGTCGCCCATGCGGCGACGCTGGAAAGCCGCGTGCCGTTCATGCATTTCTTCGACGGTTTCCGCACGTCGCACGAAGTGCAGAAGATCGACGAGGTCGATACGAAGACGATGCGCGCGATGATCGATGATACGTTCGTGGCTGAACAGCGGGCGCGCGGACTCAATCCGGAACATCCGATCATCCGGGGAACGGTGCAGAATTCCGACGTCTACTTCCAGGGGCGCGAGGCGTCCAACAAATTCTATGACGAGCTGCCGGCGATCGTGCAGAAGACGATGGACAAGTTTGCGGCGCTCACAGGCCGCAGCTATCATCTCTTCGACTACACGGGTGCGCCCGATGCCAAGTACGTGATCGTGGCGATGGGGTCGGGTAGCGAGACCGTGCGTGAAACGGTGGCGGCGCTCGTGAAGCAGGGCGAGAAGGTCGGTGCGGTGACGGTGCATCTGTATCGTCCGTTCGATGCGTCGGCTCTGGTGGCGGCCTTGCCGGCGACGGTGAAGGGCATTACGGTTCTCGACCGTACGAAGGAGTGCGGCAGCGAAGGTGAACCGCTCTATCTCGATGTGTTGGGGGCTGTGGATCGTGCGTGCCGCAGAGGGACGGCGCTTTTTGCGCGGCCGGCGATTTATGCGGCGCGTTACGGATTGGGCGGCAAGGAGTTTCTGCCGGGGCATGTGAAGGCGGCGTTCGAAAACATGGTGGCGAAGGAGCCGATCGACGGTTATGCGCTTGGTGTTGACGACGACGTGACGGGACGTTCCCTTCCGCCGGCCGATTTCAAGCTTGTGCAGCCCGAACGCCACGAGTGCGTGTTCTGGGGCCTCGGAGCCGATGGCACGGTGGGGGCGAACAAGAACTCGATCAAGATCATCGGTTCGCACACGGACTTTTTTGCGCAGGGCTATTTCGTGTACGACTCGAAGAAGGCCGGCGGCTTGACGGTGTCGCATCTGCGGTTCGGTCCGAACCCGATTCTCAGTCCATACCTCTGCGAATCGCCGATGTTCGTCGCGTGTCATAATTTCGGCTTCATCATGAAGTACGACATGCTCGCGAACATCCGTGAAAACGGGACGTTCCTGTTGGCGTCGCCGTATGGTCCGCTGGAAACGTGGGCGCATCTGCCGAAGGAAATGGCCGAGCAGATTGTGGCGAAGAAGATCAACTTCTACGTCATCGACGCGGCGAAGATCGCACGCGAAAACGGCATGGGCACGCGCATCAACACGGTGATGCAGACGGCGTTCTTCAGGATTTCGGGCATTCTGCCGCCGGACGAGGCGATTCGCTATTTGAAGGAGGCGGCGGAGAAGACCTACGCGAAGAAGGGCGAGGCCGTGGTGCACAAGAACATCGCGTGCATCGAGGCGGCGGCGGATGGCATTCGGCGCGTGGAGGTGCCGGTCGTTTCATCCGAGGCGCCGTCGCGTCCGCCGGTCGTGCCGGCTGAGGCGCCTGCGTTCGTGCAGACGGTCACGGCGAAGATGATCGAGCAGAAGGGCGACGAGCTGCCGGTCTCGAAGATCCCGGTGGATGGCGTGTGGCCGGTTGCGACGACGCAGTGGGAGAAGCGCGGTGTGGCGGCGGATGTGCCCGTGTGGAATCCGGCGGCGTGCGTGCAGTGCGGCCGGTGCGCGGGGGCCTGTCCCCATGCGGCGCTGCGGCTGAAGGCGTGCAAGGAAGAGGCGCTGATGAGTGCGCCGGCCGGTTTCAAGAGCGCGGATGCGAAGTCGCCGGCGTTCAAGCGCCATGGCGGCAAGTTCATCGTGCAGTGTTCGACGGAGGACTGCACGGGTTGCGGACTCTGCGTCTCGAACTGTCCGGCGGCGAATCGCGGGGCGCTTGAATTGCAGCCGCACGACGAAAAGAACCGTGCGCGCGATCTCAAGGCCTGGAACTTCTTCCTCTCGATTCCCGAGGCGGACTATACGAAGCTCGACATGTCGAACTTCAACGACGTGCAGCTCAAGAAGCCGCT
>JAKSOY010000029.1 GCA_024405255.1 Kiritimatiellia bacterium | reverse complement strand
AATGCAGGTTAGTCGAGCGCGGGGCGTCAGCCACACACTCGACTAACCTATTACCTAGTATACCACAAAATTCATTGCGCGTGTAGATGTTGTTTGGTATAATTCGCACATCGTGAAAAACATTTCAAACAAGTTGCAATCCCTTCCGCCCGTGATGATCCTCTGTGGCGGAAAGGGTACGCGGTTAGGCGATGTTACCAAGATTACGCCAAAACCGATGGTCAAGATCGGAAACGATCCGATCGTTTGGCATATCATGCATTGGTATGCCCAGTTCGGCTGCCGTCGTTTCATCCTTTGCCTCGGGTACCTCAAAAGCGTTTTCCAGGCGTATTTCAAAAAACACGCCAAGGCGATCGAACGCCTCGGCTGGGAGATCGTTCTGGTTGACACCGGTGCCGAAACAGCAACAGGTGGACGCATCTGGCAAGCGGCCACCCAAGCGTTGCGAGAGGGCGATACAGATTTCTTTCTCACCTACGGAGATGGCGTTTCGGACGTGAACATTTTGAAATTGCTCAAAAAGCATCAACGTGCACGACGTCCTCTCACGATTTCGGCCGTACATCCAGCCTCGCGATTTGGCGAACTTGTCATCAAAGGCGACCGCGTAACCGACTTCTACGAAAAAGGCATTGCAAAATACTACATCAACGGAGGATTCATGGTGGTGAACAAGTCGTTCATCACAGAATTCCTGACAGATGAACCAAGTTTGATTTTCGAGCAAAAGCCGATGCATGATGCCGCCGCGTCGGGACAAATGACCGTCTACAAGCACGAGGGGTTCTGGCAGTGCATGGATACTCCGCGGGAGTTTGACAAACTGAACCAGCTCTGGCGTGACGGCGCAGCTCCGTGGGCGACAAGGCGAACGAAATGAAACCCCTTTCCAACATTGCCAATCAGATTCATGGACAACCCATGTTCCAAGTGCTGGAGAAAGTCCAAGCCCTTGAACGTGCGGGTCGTCAGATTATCCATTTTGAGCTTGGCGAGCCCGATTTTAATACGCCCGCCAATATTGTGGAATCGGCAATCGCCGCCCTCAAAAAAGGTGTCACCCATTACACATCCTCATTCGGACTCCACGAGTTCCGACTCGCAGCGCAACAGGCTACGTCGCGTTCACGCCATTTCACGCCAGACCTTTCACAGATCCTCGTCACCCCGGGGGCAAACGCAATCATCTACTACACGATCAAATGCCTTGTCTCACCCGGCGAAGAAGTGTTGATTCCGAACCCAGGCTTCCCGACCTATTTTTCGGCCACGGCAGCCTGTGGAGCGAAAGCCGTCAGCATCCCCCTACGTGAAAAGAACGGATTTGCGTTAATGGCTGAAGACGTCGAAGCGCGTATCACGCCCCAGACGAAATTGCTCATCATCAACACGCCGTCCAACCCCACAGGCGCCGTGATGAGCGAACAGGAACTACGCGCAGTCTATGCTGTTGCCGCCCAACATGACCTCTACGTCCTGAGTGACGAAATCTACTCACGCCTCATCTACGCGCCAAATCGCCATTTCTTCAGCGTCTCCGAAATCGATGCCTGCCGAGAACGGACAATTGTCATCAATGGGTTCAGCAAGGCATTTGCCATGACCGGTTGGCGGTTGGGATGCGCGCTTGGCCCCTCCACTGTAATCGAGAAGATGGGACTTCTAAACGAAACGATCATTTCCTGCGTGCCGCCCTTCATCCAGTCTGCCGGTATTGAGGCAATTGTGGGGGACCAGTCCAAAGTGCGGGAAATGTCCCGAGAATACCATGAACGCTCCCTGCGTCTAGCGACTGGACTGAACAAGCTACCTGGTGTTTCCTGTACCACACCTGCAGGTGCAATCTACGTATTCCCCAACATCTCCGGCACAGGGATGACAGCCGACGCATTTTCAGACTTCGCCATGAACGAAGCGGATGTAGCCGTATGTCCCGGCACAAGCTTCGGTGAATATGGCGAAGGATTTGTTCGTTTTAGTTGCGTGAATTCTATTAACAACATCGATCGGGCTCTGGCAAACCTCAAGTCCGCACTCACCAAAAGACTAAAAGGCCAAACAAGATGAGAGTCACTGATTATATTGCACAATTCATTCAGAACACGCTCAAAGTCAAAACCGTATTTATGGTTTCCGGCGGCGGGATGATGTTCCTCTCAGATGGCCTCGCCTGCCGTAGATCTCTCCATGTCGTTTGCAATCACCACGAACAGGCTTCAGCCATGGCGGCCGTGGGTTACGCCAAGCAGACAAACGGATTTGGCGTGGCGATGGTCACCACAGGCTGTGGAGGGACCAACGCGATGACGGGTTTGCTCAATGCCTGGCAAGATTCCGCAAAGGTCTTCTTCGTCTCAGGCCAATGTAAACTTAAACAGACGGTCCGCGGCACACAACTTCCGCTGCGCCAGTTCGGCGTTCAGGAGGCCGACATCATCGCCCTCGTCACGCCTCTGACAAAATACGCCGTCATGATCGAAGATGCCAACGACATTGCGTACGAACTTGAAAAAGCCAGTTGGCTTGCCCAAACCGGGCGACCGGGCCCCGTGTGGATCGATGTGCCAATGGACATCCAAGGTCGCGAAATAGACACGGAAAAGCTTCGTCATTTCACGCCTCCTGTCGAACAGCCTCCAACCGCCCAAGTTGCCGACTTGAAAGAACTCGCCTGTGAACTTGCTCGGGCGAAACGTCCCGTCATCCTCGCAGGACAAGGCGTTGCCCTTTCAGAGACCCAGAGCCAGCTCAAAAAACTTGCTAAGTTGGTCAAAGCTCCAGTCGTCACAAGCTTCCTCGGAGGCAATTCCATTGCCGGATGCGACCCGTGCTATCTCGGGCGTATTGGCACCAAGGGTGCGCGTGCAGCCAATCTGGCCGTTGCCAATGCCGATCTACTCGTCGTGCTGGGTTGTCGCCTCAGTGTCAGTTCAACAGGGCATGAATATTCGCTTTTCGCCCGTCAAGCCAAAATTGTTGTCGTCGACATCGATGCCGTTGAGCACACGAAGAACACAGTTCGAATCGACAAACTGATTCTCTCCGATCTGCGTACGTTCTTCACCCGCTTCGTACCGATGCTCAAACCGTCTAAAGGCGGTGCATGGCTCGCACGTTGCCAAGACATCAAATCTCGTTACCCCATTGTGACAGGCCATCCTCTCGGTGAAGGTACAGGAGTCAGTCTTTACGATTTCATCGATGCCGTGAACGAGAACCTCAGGGGGCAGCCTCGCTGGAGCGTTGTTTCAGACGCAGGATCCTCCTTCTATGTCACCACGCAGGCCATTGAGGTTGCTGCGAATCAACGTTATATCACCTCAGGCGGCCAGGCAGAAATGGGATTCTCTCTGCCAGCAGCCATAGGCGTGGCCGCAGCAAAATCCAAGAAAGTCATTGCAATTTCGGGCGATGGTTCTGTCCAAATGAACATCCAGGAGCTCCAGACGCTCAAACACTACCAGCTACCAGTCAAACTCTGCGTCTGGAACAATGAAGGCTATCTCTCCATCCGTGCCACACAAAGGAAGTTCTTCAATGGGCGACTCATCGGCACAGACAAAGATTCCGGCGTCTCCTTCCCCTCGCTCAAAAAACTCGCCGTCGCCTACGGGTTGCGGTATGTGTGCATTCCCAATAAAGCGGCCCTCAAGACCAGATTACCCGAAGCACTGGCAGGTGACGATCCTGTCATCTGCGAAATTCTCTGCATGAAGGACGAAACCATCGTGCCGAGTATCTCGTCCGTCAAACTTCCCACAGGTCAAATGAAGTCCATGCCTCCTGAGGACATGTTCCCCTTCCTGCCCTGGGAAGAATTCAAATCGCTGATGGTTATCGAACCGATTGCTCGAACCTGATGTGGACGCAACTGGATGAGACGCATCTTCATAACGGGTGGAACTGGATTCTTCGGCAAGTCGATCCTTGACTATCGGCTGCGCCACCCGGACTTTCTCAAGGGATGCGACATCACAATCCTCTCGCGCAATCCAGGTACTTTCATTGCACAGAATTCATACCTTGTACAACAACTGGGGCTTCAGTTCTGCGAAGGCGATGTACGTTCGTTCACAGGTGAATCGCTCGGGGATTTCGACGCATTGATCCATGCCGCGACACCCGCCGTGACAACACTTCCCGACGAAGAAATGACATCAACCATCATCGGAGGAACACAGCGGGTACTTGAGTTCGCCCATTCACATCACGTCAAGAAACTGCTCTTCACGAGTTCTGGCGCCGTCTATGGTCCGCAATCGGCCCCCGTCGACGAAACAATCCCCTGCCGACCGACAACTGCTTACGGAGAAGGGAAGTTGCGTGCAGAACAGATGTGTATCGATTCAGGCATCCCCACCACCATCGCTCGTTGTTTCGCATTCATCGGCCCTTTCCTGAATCGACGCATCCACTTTGCAATCGGCAACTTCATCCAGAACTGCCTCGACGGGGAACCGATTATCATCAAGGGTGATGGAACGCCGATCCGAAGCTACCTCTTCGCCGACGATCTCGTGGAATGGCTTTTTGCAATTCTGGAACGCGGATCAGCGAACCGCGCCTACAATGTCGGAGCTGCTGAAGCGTTTTCCATTCGTGCCATTGCCGAACAGGTTCGAACGACACTTGGGAGCCAAGTGCCCATTCGTGTGCTCGGTGTTTCAAAGGCTTCTTCTCCCTCGGTCTATGTTCCCCGTATCGACCGCATTCAAAACGAACTCTCCCTGCAAGCAAAAACCCCCTTGCACGAAGCCATTCTAAAAAGTGTTTTTGACCGCTGAATCGACATTCCGCAAAAGATGTCATTGGATTCGGCGCCGACGCACAAACATCATCAGAAGAGACAAGAGCGCCATGCCCTGAAAGATTACAAAAAGCCACATCACAACAGAAAGTCGATTGGGGTTGAAGGCAATCAATATTTCCAACCAAGCCTGAGGGACAAGTCCCTCAAAGAATCCATAACCCGTCAAACAATACAACAACGCCATCTTAACCGTTAAAATCGGGATAAAGAACCACATAAAACCAAACCGTCCCTGAGCAATTTCATATGTGGTCAGACAATTACTCGTCATTGCCAACGTATTAGAAATTGTCAAAAGGAACATTTCAGGCACGAGTATTTGATAGGGTTGCCAATTCGTACTCAAACCCAAAATCATTCGTCCCATAAAAAGTAAAAGTAATGCCGTAACGAGTCCTCCCACAAACGACCCCGTTACAGATTGGACAAGTACCTTTAACGAATCTTTTGACTTAAGCGTCTTACTCGCAACAAGCGGGAAAAGGAACACAACAAAAGCACTTCCAAAATACATCGCTATATCGGCGAAACGAGAAATAATATAAAATCCGGCCGACTCAAAATCAGAAAGTCGGTGACGAATCACCAACTGGTCCACAGAGAGGAACACAATTGTAGAAATCGTAGAAACTGCGAGGGGCCACGTATAATTCCATATCCGCCGTCCATCCTCACGCCAATACGGCTCCGCCTTCACAAAAGGCCCCAACTTCTTACGTAACGACCACAAAGCCCCCGCGATGACCGTCACCGGGGTCGCAGACTGACCAAGGACATAACCTGACAATGCGCGGAACGGCATCGCTACAAGCATAATGATCAACCGTAACGGTGCGCCCAACAAAGCGACCCATACGGTGACTGAAAAAACCTTGAGTCCCTGAACGGCATTCTGAAAAACATTTGAAACAGACGAAAGAATCGCTATAAAAACGAGGAGGAATCCTAGTGAACCAGTAGCAACACGTAACCGCTCAAAGAAAAATGGCAAAACAAACCAAGCAAGCAGAAGAGTCACCAAAGCCATCACCCCTGTACCTACAAATGTATCTCGCAAAAGAGACTTGACCTTCCCCATCTCGCCTCGTTCAGCATAGACATTCAAAAATTTCATAAACGGCACAGCGACAATCGCAAGAGGTATGCCAATAAATGAAACCAACTGCGTCAATGGCAACACAGCCCCTAATTCACTCTGCGGAACATAGCGCGGCACAAGCCAAAGTCCCACATACAAATTGATGATGTCACTCACCCTTTGCGCAGCGAACAGAAGGATTGTATACCACCAGAGGTCACCTAGCCGAGCATGCAGACGCGAAAAGAGGTTCATCGTACACCCCCTCCCCCTTTTACAAGATCAAGAACCCATTGGACAAGCCACGCGCCAACGACAAAAGGCACAGTAGACCAATAAAACGGGCTCGGCCAATAGTCCTGAATCAGATATCGCAGATACCCTGATTTAGGGAAAAGGACTCGCGGGGAGAACATAAGATAGAACGGCAAAATATGATAGCGGAGCATTCGATATTTCTCGCGTCGAAACACACGAGACGACAACTCTCCCGACTTCACATATTCCGAAAGAATCGTAAAATAGTTTCGACCGAAGACTTCAGCAAGATTATAACCGCCAATCGCCTTACGTGGAATGGATGTCGCGAATTCGGTTGTATCGACAACAGCTTTCTTGCGTTCCGACATCATCCGGCAGAGTGCGTCCACCTGCGTCAACTTCAATTTTGACGCCCGCCCAAAATCCGTCAAATGATCAAAGTCTTTCTTCCAGATTCCAAAGCTGCCAATCCAAGTTGAATGGAACGTAATCGTCTCAAAGAGTTCATCCAAAGAAGAACAAATGTGTTCCTTCGTTGTTCCGCCCTGGTTGGAGAAGAACAGAATCGGCTGTTCCGCCTCCCAACGGCGAACGGTCTCCAACATATTGGATAGACCCTGTTCTGAATAGAGCAATGTATCATTCACCAACTTAAGGAACTTCCCCGTACCACGCGAGAGCGCCAACCCGAAATTGGCGTCTACTACATTTTCCGCATTACGGAAATAGTTCACACGCCCCGGAAAACGCGCCGCATACTGCTCGCCAACCGTTTGCGTCGCATCAGACGAGGCATTGTCCGAAAGGACGATCTCTACGTCTCCCTTTGCAAAACTCGGCAATGAGGTCAAATTGGCCAACATGCGGTCCAAATGGTCCGCATGGTTGAATGTCGGGATACAAAGGGAAAGACTCTTCATTCTAAGACCTCAAATCAAATCATCCGATCCGTCTTCGGTGAGAAACGGCGTTCCATCAGATCCTCAACCGTGCAGCCCAATGTGGATGCGAGAATGACAACCGTTGAGGCTTCGGCGCTATTGATATCGCGCCGGCGTTGCTCGTAATCTTGAATCAGGCGAATGGATACGCCTGCGATCTCGGCCAATTCTCGTTGCGTCAAGTGGCAGGACTCGCGTTGGCGCTTGAGCGCCGACTCGGGATACTTTTCGATTCGACGCGCCTCCATCCACTTCAAGAAACGTGAGATGTCCATTTCATGAAAGGTCGGATAAAGATCGACAATCTGGTCAAACGACACGAAGGTTCCAATCTCCCGGAACGAGAAACCCGTCCGCCACTGATAGTCTGCAAGGACCCATCCCGCCCAATACATGGGTCCGAGCGAATCAGGGAAAGTCGGCGGCTTCCGTTCATACGGTGTTCCTGTCGCATCAAGGACCGCCCAGGCGAGTTCCGTACCGCTCATACCGACCGTCGCACGCGGATCACCATGTTCAATTCGTTGCGCGTAACCCGACGCGATGAAAAGGTCGTACATCCGCTGCGGTTCAAGACCGAGTTCGCAGATTGCGAAATCGAACATCCGCGCCAAATTCTCCTGGACGTCAGGGAAAGCATCTTCACGATAACTCGGGATCGCCATGGCGAAGTCCTTTTCTCAAGATTTTATAGAATCCCAGCCCGTAATCGTTCGCAGGATTTCCTGCGCCGAAAACAGGCATCTCTATCACCTTTTCCGATCCATGATACAATACGACGTTCATACCGCTTTCCTAGCAAGCGCCCATTATTATACACCTATCGCCGTATACGCGTCAAATGAAAAACGTAATCGGCCGGTCAACGGACGTGGTATGAACGCAAGTCGCTCCGCGACACGCAAATTCGAATGGTCGAATGGCCGAATACTGGAGTGGTCAAATGAAAGACGGCATAGCGCGCAATCCGTGACAATTAGTTGCGAACCTAAACGGCACGACACGCTATCGACTTCAATTCCTCCACAGCTATTTCAGTATCCAATGCATGAAAACCAGGATAGACATCCAACAAGATGTTGACTGGCGCTTGAAAATAGATGTCCTTGCTGGTCTCCCCAGTCACAAAATGCCAATAGCGGTAGAGATACCCAATCCAAAAGACCGCCTCGGCGGATTCTTCACCTGCCCTTTTAGATTTCACAAGTCCTTGTTCTTCAACAAGTTCTTCGGACAAGTACTCCTCGCCCGCCCATTGGAAGCGATGAAACAAGGAATCCAAACCGACAGAGACCTTTGAATTCATAAACGCCGGAACGAATTCTTTCGGATCATACCCTTGTCCATAGAGCAAAGCAAAAGTCTTCGCTTGAATCTTACATTGCTGAAGCTGGAAATGGTTCAACTGCATGGCAACCCCTTTGTTGCATATTCCTCAAAGAACTCGTCAAAAAACAATCCGTCACGTCTATACTGCTTATAGACGCCCTCGGTCAGCTCAATCGCCCGTCGACGCTGATCGTCGCTCTTGGTACGTAATGCTGCACATTCCGACACCGAAACCGACCGCTCTTCTCTGATTCGAACGCGAGAACATGCTTTTGCCGTTTTCAAGCAATACTGTGTTCCAAGATTCAGGACCTCCAGCGATGCAACCATCGCCTTGTCAGTAATGGCTCCATCAAAAAAATCATTGAGCACCATGAACATACGGTCATTAGCTATTTTGCCAACTAATATGTCTTGACCGGCAGCAAGGTCCTCTAATTGCCTGTAAAGAACTGTCCCGCTGAATCGGCGGCACTTTCCACGACAATAGGCGATGTAAAGAGCCCATTGATTCTTATCGGAAAACACATAGGTTCCAAGTCCCGACAAATCCAATTCGCAAACATAAAACTTTGGAGATGCGTCATGGCAGATCAGTGTCATCGGCTGTGTAGGCGAATCGCCGAGATAGAATCCACGACCGAAATCACAGACATCGCGGCTTATCGGAGCAATCGGCCCGACAATACCCGATTTCGAACCATGGTAAAGAATTCTTGTCACATCAATTTGCATAAGACTATTATAACAAATTTTCGTCATTTGCGCAGATGTCCTGAAACAAATTGGTACTTGGTGGACGCATCTGAGTAATTCACCGCGATCACCTCTTGTTTGAGCCTAGGGTCTCGCGGCGTTCGTGGCAACACCTTGGCACTCAGTGATGGTGGGGGATTCCACCACGGAAAGCACGGAAACCGGCTCCGCCGAACGCGGAAGGCGATTTGAAATCTTCGCTTCGCACATCCATCGGCCCTGTGCCCGACCTCTCTTTCTTTTGACGAGGGAGAATTGCCAGTTCCGGGCCCGAAGGGAGATTTTTCTAACTGCCTTCCGTGTCCCGCGAAGCGGGTTTCAGCGTATTCGGTGGTATTGCCTGGGCGCCAACTCGGCACTACGTTGGAGTGGTCGAATGAAAGATGGTACGGCGCGCAATCCGTGACAATCCGTGCCATCCGTGGACAAGATCGGCTCGGTACGCTTACGACGGCTCTGCTGCTCCCGAGAACTGCTGTACGAGCGCGTCCACATTCGCCTCGGTCACAGGCTGCTCGAGCGCGCTACGCGCAGCCACTGCCTTCTCAAGCGTCACCTTCGACCAGTCGATTGTCGCCAATTTCACACGTACAGGTTCAGGGAAACGCCAACGAATGAGCTTGGCCGGAACACCGCCTACAATCGCGTAGGGAGGAACATCCTTCGTGACCACCGCACCGGCTGCGATCACCGCGCCCTGGCCGATTGTTACACCCGAGAGGATCTTCGCGCCCAGGCCGATCCACACATCGTCCTTGACGACAATCGGTCCCTTCGATACCGCCTCGACCTCACCCGCCCCATACGCAAGAAACGGGTAGGTGGAGACACCGTCAAGGCGATGTTCGCCCCCTGCGAGAAACGTCACGTGCGGACCGATGGACACGTAGTTGCCGATTTCGATTCGCTCTCCTTCCGTTCCAAAGAAGAACGCCTCAATGCCTCCGTATGTCCCCTTCCCCACGGAAACTTTCGAATGGTCAAACACATTGACAGGCGATGTGCGATTATGCCGGTTCGCCCGTTTCCACGTGAACCAGTTCCAATAGTGCGGACCGATCCGCAAAATCTCGCTGACGACTTTCAACTTTTCAATCCTTTTCAAACGTATCCTGTATCGTCCACAATTCTCAGAGACACGCATCCGCATTCAACCATTCGCGGAAACGGGCCACCCGACTGGACCAATCCCAGTGCGCACGAAGCGCCTGGATCTGTTCTCCCACAGGCGCGGCCGCTGTACGCGCTGTTTCGTCGGAGAGCAATCGCACCACTTCTTTTGCGAAAGACGCCTGATCGCCAAACGGCACCTTGACACATCCCGTCGTATAGACCTCGCGAAGGGCCGGCAAATCATACATCACCACCGGGAGTCCGCTACAGAGGGCTTCGGCCGCCACCATGCCGTTATTGTCGAACACCGTAGGATGTACCATCACGCGGGCACTGCGATAGATCTCATACTTGGCTTCATGATTGACATACCCGAGCCAGTCAATCGAATCGGCGACACCGAGACGCGCCGCCTTCGCCTTCAACATCTGTTCGTACGCGGGCGCACCATTGCCAATCACCGTCAAACGCGCCGCCGGACAAGCCTCCTTCACTTTCGCCCAGATGTCGAGAAAACCGTCAATCCCCTTCTGCGGATGCAAGCGACTGCAGAAGACCACATCGCGCGTTTGGGGCACCTCCGCCGTCGGAATCTGATCGACGTTCACACCCCCGTAGAACGGGAAGACGCGTTTCTGAAAGGCCGCCGGAAAATGACCGCGGTCGCTGTCGTTCGTAATCACAAAGGCTGCCGCGCGCTGCCGTGCAAGCCGAAAGAGGACATTTGAATAGAGCCACACGAGCAGATACTTGAACGCCGGGAACTTGTAACCACGAATCAGATTCTCGAAAATGAACGGCACGAAAAGGAACTGGACGGCAATCCAACGGAATTTGAAAACCGGCTGCAGGCGACGGCAAGGCAACGTATCAATATGGAAATCGCTGCAGGAATAGACAATGTCCTGCGGTCCCACCGCCAACTCCGTCAGCAGACGCCGCAGGATGCCCGTATAATGGCGCGCACTCGCCACGGGGCGGCGTAGATCGCCCCCCTCGAACGCGGGCACTTCATGGACCACAAGTCCAGGCGGCGCACCAATCGCCTCGGCAATCGTACGCGTCTTCGTCGAAGGTACGATGAAATGGACCTCGCCCGCGCCTTTGAGATGACGCGCGATCTCAAGGGCGATTTTCGAATTGCCCCCCATGGTACCAGGCTCGCTCAACGCAAACCCGACAATGATAAACCGTTGCTGCATAAGGAACATTCTACCGATTCAGACACCCGGAACGTGTTTTCATTTTCCGTTCTCCATTTTCAATTCTACATTCGAAGTACGGCGTCGGCGAATGCCTGCAGGTCAGGATAGCATCCGGCCGCATAGGAATCGAGCGCGGTCGGCTGTCCGTTCACGATGAACACCTTTCCGCCCGCCTGCAGCGTGAGGCGCGGCAGACCCGCGGCCGGAAAGACCGTCAACGACGTTCCCAAAACGAGCAGCACTTTCGCGCGAATGGCGAGTTCCTGGGATTTCGTGAACGCCTCCTCGGGCAGCATCTCGCCGAAAAACGTAATGTCCGGCTTGTAGACGCCGCCACAGGCACAGCGCGGCACGGACGTGCGGTCCAGCTTCGCGGGCTTTCCCGCCAGCATCCCGCAGATTTCATCGAACGACTTGACATCGCCGCAATCACGGCACCGATGCACGAGGCCCGATCCATGCACTTCATAGACCGGCTTCGACCCCGCCTTCTGATGCAGCATGTCGATGTTCTGCGTGATGATTCCCTCGAGTTTCCCTAGGTCCTGCAGATGCTTCAGCGCCCGATGGACCGGTCCCGGCTGGAAATCCTTGAGTCCGTAGACAAGCTCGCGCGCACCATTGTAGTAGATGGATGGATCGCGATCGAACCAGTCGATATCGAAAATGCGCTCGGCATCCGGCTGCTTGTAGAGCCCTTGCGGCCCGCGGAAATCGGGGATGCCGCACAACGTGGAAACACCCGCACCCGTCAACGCGACCGTGCAGGTACTCGACTTAAGCGCTTCAATCAGTTTTTGCATTTGATCTCCCCCCGCACCTCTGCCGATCATGCCAGCTTGGCCCAACTTGGCGGCAAGTTCTTCAAGACTTCAATGTGGCCGAACCGCTTCGGTTCAGGAACCGTCTCAAGCGTCTTCACCCAGGCGGCCATCTTGGCGATTCCTTCGTCCAGCGGCACATTATGGATCAGATCGCCAAACACCCGCTTCACCTTTTCATGGTTTGAATAGGCCGTCACGACTTCGTTGCGCGCATCGAGATGCTGGATCGCCGATTCGCCCGCACCCATCGCACGGCAGACCGTGGTCGCAAGTTCGTTCACCGTCCACGGTTTGTCCGCCCCGATGTTGTAGATCTGATTCCAGGTATCCGGGCGCTCGATACACGCCGCGATGACCGGTGCCACGTCATCGATATAGCTGAACGCCCGCACCTGTTCGCCGTCGCCGAAAATCGTGAGCGGTTTGCCGGTGAGAATCTGACGCATGAAAATGCCGATCACATTCCGATAGGGGTCGCCGATATTCTGATGCTCGCCATACACATTGTGCGGACGGAAGATCACATAGTTGAGGCCGAACATCTCCTTCGCCTCCTTCAGATCAAGTTCCATCGCGTACTTGGAGATTCCATACGGGTCTTCGGGTTGCGGCACAAGCTCTTCGACCATCGGTGTCTGGTTGCGTCCGTAAACGGCGATCGAAGACGTAAACACGAAGCACTTCACCGTACCCGTATTGACCGCGGCATTCACCAGATTCACACTGCCGACAAGATTGTTCTGATAGTTGAAGTTCTTGATGAAATGGCTCAACCCCTCGGCAGCATACGCCGCGAGATGAAACACATAGGCGAACTTCTCCTTGGCAAACAGCTCATCCACCAACGCCGCATCCTGCACGCTCCCCTTCACGAACTCGGCACCCGCCGGAATGTTCGCCGTAAAACCGCCCGAGAGATCGTCCAGAACCACCACACGACAACCCGCCGCCACAAGCCACTTCGCCACATGCGAACCGATAAAGCCGGCACCGCCGGTCACCAACACTGTCTCTTTCATAAGTACCTCGACTTCCTGATCAACCATTATAACGAATGAGCATACACAGCTCGCGCAGCGTATAATGCCGCATGATCGTCTTGAACAATTCCGTATCCGTCAGCGTACGAGAACCTTGCACAACGGTACGCGCGGCACGGATTTCCGATGAAAGGTGGCCGATTTCGCGATGCGCCCAACGATGCGCCTTCCACGCCAGACTCTTACCCTTCAACAACTGCAGGATGGACTGCGCCAAACAGCAACACTCGAAAACGGGCTTGATCATCAAGCGCCCCCGCCATCCGAAATTCACTTTGAATGAAAAACGCATGTTACGATAGAACTTGCGCAGAACATCCTCGCGCGTGTAGAACTTACTCATTGTCGCGCCATGCTGATGTTCCACAATCGGCGTCGGCACATACCACACTTCCCACCCCGCCAACCACGCACGATGGCAGAAATCCACCTCTTCGTAGTAGGTGTGGAAGAAATCGTAGAAGAGCCGTCCCGTATCCTTCACTACGGCACGACGGATCATGAACATCGCACCATAGGCGGCAAAGCACGGACGCGCCTCCTTCGCAACGGGATCGTCCACCGGCTTGAGCCAACCGGGGGTAGTGGTCGTACCAAGGGGCGTGAGGAAGGCCCCGCATCCGTTCAACGAACCATCCACGCCCGGTTCGCCATTCTTGATGATCAGCGTCCCCTGAATGATGCCGGCCTTGGGATGCTCATCCATGAACGCCAACATCGCCGTAAACGGTTCCTCGCGAAAGACGATATCCGAATTCACGAGAACGGGAAATTCTTTCGTACAGAGCGGGAACCCGAAGTTGTTCGCCCCGGCGAATCCACCGTTTTTCGGCATCACGGCGAACTTCACGCCGTCGGACGCATACGAAGCCGCCAATTCAGCCGTCGCGGCATCCCCCGCCGCATCGTCGACAATGATCGTTTCCGGCAGCACGCCCCCAAATGCGCACTTCAGCGAATCGACACATCGCTTCACGAGATCCGCATTCTTGTAGGCGGTGATAAGAATTGAAATACGATCGATTGTTGCCATCTTGTCCATTCTTTCTACGAGGTGTCTCCTACACCCCTCGACCTTTATTATCCCACAAAACCCTTTACTTTGCAAGGCCGATGCGTTCGTGCCGACTCGCGCTCGGCGAGGACGAGCTGAACCGCCGTACGCGCATCCGCCGCAGTCAGGAAGTCTTTTTGCGCACACCGCCCTTTCACCAGGCCGTGGAAGTACGCGATCTCCGCTTCGTAGCCGCTCGCCGTCGCAAGCTTCGGCGTCGTCGGCTTGCCCCCCTGCGGATAGATCGTGAGCGGGACTGCGTCTTTGCCGCCGAGGTAGATCGTCGCCTTCTCGAGGAACACCTTGGCCGAAGCGTCGAAGCACAGGGAATCGGCCGCGGCAAACGAACAATCGGACGTAATCACCCGTCCATCGCCATAATCGTAGCGCGTCGTCGTGTGGATCGTCAGGCCGCGTGCGTTACACAGGCAATGCGAATCGACGGTCTTCGGCAGACCCAAGAGGGACACGATGTAGTCGCTGTCGTGGATGTGCGCATCCACGTAGAGTCCCCCGCTCTTCGTCTCGTCGAGCAGCCACGGCGCGCCCTTCGGCGACCAGGCGGGCACGGACATGAATCGCGCGAAATCGGCCGCGAGCACTTTGCCGTACTTGCCGCTAGCAACGATTTCCGCGAGCTTGCGATAGGCCGGGAAGAATCGCACGCACTGCGCGACGAGAAAGACCTTCTTGGCCTTCTTCGCCGCCGCCAGCATGCGATCGCACGCCGCCAACGTGAGCGCCATCGGCTTTTCACACAGCACATGGCACCCGGCCGTCAACGCCTGGACCACGACCGGTTCGTGCAGCGGCGTCGGCAATGTCACATCCACCACGTCAAGTCCGCCGGCCGCCAACATGTCCTCCACCCGCTCCCAAATGCGTACATCCGGCCCCAGCGAGCACGTCTGGCACGCATCCGGCACGTTCCCGCGATTCTTGGCGGTGATCTGCGCAAGATTCACATCGCACACGGCCACCACCTTCGCCCCACGGCATTTCTGCCAGGCCGCGAGATGGGTTTTACCCATGAAACCATAACCGACAATTGCAACACGCGTCATTTGCTTCAACTCCTTCTTAATGACTAGCTGACATTATACCATATTTTCACCGCGCGTCGCGGAGACGAAATTCAATGGGAACGGTTACGTGCCCCTCCGCAGGCGTGTCGCCCACACGCGCCGGTGTGAACTGGGCTTTACGGACGGCTTGACAGGCCGCGCTGTCGAGCACGGGGAATCCGCTTGACTCCTTGACAGCGACTGCGAGGACGTGTCCATCGGCGGCGACCGTCGCCTCGACATGTACCGTTCCCTCTTCGCCGCGTTTCCGCGCGATTGGCGGATATTCCGGAGGCTGAATCTTCTTGCGCGGCGACGGCGGCACCGTCACTTTCGCCGTCTGCGGCGCCGGTTCGGACGATGCCGCATCCACGACCGGCGGAACCTCGTTCTCCGGCGGCACGGGAGGCGCCACGTCGGGCGGCGGTTCGTCGTTCGGCGACGGCGGCGGAGGCACATCGGACACTTCGGCGGGCGACAGCAGCAAGCCGTCCGGTTCGGGCGTCTGCAGACTCGGTTCGGGCACCGCACGCGAGGAGATCGGCGGCGGCGGTTGCGACGCGGCCGCAGACTGCGCGGGACGCGCAGTGGCATCCTCCTCGTCGGCGAAGGACAGATCGACCGGTGCGACCTCGAGTTGCGGTGCCTGTTCCTCACGCGCAGCGTCTGTCGTGCCGAAACCAGACGACAAGCCAACCGCCAGGAGGCCATGCAGCGCCACCGAGACGCCCAATGCGATCAACAGACGGGTCATGGTGCCTTCCCCGAGACCTGAAAACTCGCCTTCTCAACACCGGCGGCCTTCAGCGCAGCGAGCAGTTCCACGCCCACGCCCAGCGAGGCGCGACGGTCGCCCGAAATGAGGACCGGCAGTCCCGGCTTCACGGCGAGCAAACGTTGCACGTCGGCGACAAGCGCCGTCTGCTCCAGGGCGCGTCCGTTCAGCTGCAGGGCATTCTGCGCATCGATCGTCACGACGATGCGCTCGCCCTTTTCGTGCGTGCCTGCGGCGGACGGCAATTCGACCTTGAGTCCGTGGTGGACGGCCATGTTAAAGGTCGCATAGACGAAGAACACCAGGACGAGGAACATCACGTCCATCAACGAGACGAGTTCCACACGCGCCTTGCGGTTCAGGTAGGGTGAAATGAGTTTCACCGGGCGTCGTCCCCTTCCAGTTCGGCGGCAGCCCGCGCCAGCAGCGACAACAGATAGTTGTAGGGGAAGAGCAGCAACAGGGACGCGATCAATCCCGCGGCCGTTGTAATGAGCGCCTCGCCGATACCCGCCGTCGCCACAAGCGGCGAGGCGGCATCCGAGAGTTTGAACGAACCGAACGTTTTGATAATGCCCGTCACAGTGCCAAGAATGCCCAGCATCGGTTCGGCCGAGATGATTGTGGAGACAAGTCCGAAGCCGCGCTGAAGACGGTTCAACGCCGTCTGCGGGTTCGCGTCCTCCGCACGCGGCGCACGGAAGAATGCCCGAAAGACAAGAACGCGCTCGACGATGATCGCGAGCCCGACAATCGACAGGAGAAGAATCGGCCACATGACCGGTCCACCCGAGCGAAACCATTCTGCTATCTGTTGCAACATGCCGTCAAGTATACCCGTTTCCCGCGCCCCCGTCAACTGCAGAATGACGGCTGGAGTTTACGCGGGCTGGCCCTTCTCGGCGGATTATGCTATAATTCCTTCCACTGTTTCGCCACGAAACGGAAGCCGGTGCGAATCCGGCGCAGACGCTGCTGCTGTAACCGATTCATTTGTGCGTTCGCTCCACGGGGACACCTGGAAGGCGCGGACAAAACCAAGCGCACGGAAGCCAGAAGACGTCGTGGCGAAATCGCACAACACAGGACACGCAACTCCTATGAGAACAACGAACAGACAACTCGGCCTCGCCGCAGGACTCGCTCTTGCGGTGTTCGCCCATCCGACAACCCTCCGCGCGGAAGCATCCCCTTCCGTCGCCACCAACCTGCCGCCGATCATCGTCGAGGCCTCTCGCCTCAACAAGACGACCGTCGAGATGCCGCTCTTCGTCGAACTGCTCACACCCGGCGCCATCGATGCCGCCGGCGCGCGTGACACGACGGAACTGCTCGGACGTGCCACCGGCGTCTTCGTGCGCCAGCTCGGCGGCGACAATCCCGCGCTCGCCCAAGTCGCGATGCGCGGCTATGGCGAAAACTCCTTTGGACGCACCCTCGTGGTGCTCGACGGCGAGCGTTTGAACAACCCCGACATGTCCGCCCCGAATCTCGCCCGCATTCCACTCGATTCCATCGACCACGTGGAAGTGCTGCACGGGCCTCAGACGGTCCTGCACGGCGACAACGCTTCGGCCGGTCTCGTCAACGTCGTCACCGAACCGCGCGACTACAAGAAGAAGACAACGGTCGAAGTCAAGGGCGGCAGCTGGGATACGTTCGGCACCGCCTTCGCCACCAAGGGCGGTTTCGCCGACGAGGGCGTCTCCTACTGGGGCGGTGCCAGCTGGCTCGACTCGGCCGGATTCCGCGACCGGTCCGACTACGAATTGTGGAACGCCAACGCCGGTGTGCGCAAGGACTGGGAGAACGGCGCCTGGTTCAAACTCTCGACGTTCTACTCGGATGCGCAATACGATCTGCCCGGCGGCCTCACCAAGGACGAATGGAAGCACCATCGCCGCATGAGCGAGACCGACAACGACTATGCCCGCCTCTACGCCTACGGCCTCGCGACTTCCGGCTACGGCGTCATCAACGACGAAAACGCCGTCAAGCTCTCCTTCACGGCCTCGCATCGGTCCATCTACTCGCATTACGAGCAGGGCGAAGGCACCGCACGCTGGTTCGAACATCAGGACTCCAGCGTCTACTCCTACTCGATCACGCCTCAGTACATCTATACGGGCCGCCTCGGCGACTACGAGAACAAGCTCATCGTCGGTGCCGACTATCGCTACGACACGCTTGTCGGACACGAAGCCTACACGGGCAGCTACGTCAACTCGTCCAAACCCGACCAGTCGCGCCACCAGGCCGCCCTCTTCGCGCAGAACGAGTTCTTCCTGTTCGACGAGCTCTCCTTCGTGCTCGGCTCGCGTCTCGCCCGCAACATGGCCCGCAACGAACTCGCCGGCGCCGCCGCACGAAACGACAACGTCGTCGCCTACGAAGCCGCCGTCAACTGGCGTCCCGAAGACACCGCCAAGGTCTTCCTCAAGTGGAGCCGCTTCTACCGCAATCCGTTCCTCGACGAAACCCCGTGGTATACGAATCCGCATGGTTCCTACGTGCCGAAGAATCTGCTCGCGCCCGAGCGCGGTTATTCCGTGGACTTCGGCGGCGACTGGAACTTCCTCACGGACTTCGACCTCGGCGGCGCCCTTTTCGTCAGCGAAACGAAGAACGAGGTCTTCTACGACGCCGGCCAGTACGCGAACGTCAACTCCGACTCCGAAGTGCTGCGCCAGGGACTTGAGGTCCACACGGGCTGGGAGAAGGACAAAGTCGCCGGCGTTCACCTGCGCTACACCCTCACCTACGCGAAGTTCGAGGAAGGCGCGTACAACTCGAACTACGTGCCGCTCGTGCCGATGCACCAGATCCGCCTCGACGGACGCGTCTGGCTCTGGGACGAGTGCTTCATCCGCGGCGGCTACCAGTTCTGCGCCAAGCAAGTCTCCTGCAGCGACTTCGCGAACGACGCCGACCGTCTGCCCGCCTACGGCATCTTCCACGCCGGCATCCAGTACTCGCCGACGACACGCTACCTGAAGGGATTCACCTTCGCCTTCGACGTCGCCAATCTCTTCGACAAGAACTACGCGAACTATTCGACCTACGGCTCGGCCTACTATCCGGGTGCCGGACGGTCCTGCATGTTCTCCGTTCGTTACGAATTCTAACCATCACGAAAGGTCCCCGCCATGAACGAAACGACTGCCACCTCCTTTGAAGAACTCGCCCAGCAGACCTACGCGCGTTTTACGCCGCTTGCGCAGAGCTACTACTATCGCTTCTCGCGTTCAACGGTCACGCAGAACGGCGTTCCGTGCATGCTCTTCCTCGGCAACCATTCGTCGGGCAAATCGTCGATGCTGAACTGGCTGCTTGGCGGGGACAAGGTTCAGGACGTCGGTCTCGCACCGACGGACGACGGCTTCACCGTGATCCTCTTCGGCGAAACCGAAGAGGACATCTGCGGTCCCGCCGCCGTGGCGCGGCTGCCGGAGGAATTCGCCGGCCTTAAACTTTTCGGCGGCAACTTCCTCCAGCATCTGCGCATCAAGGTGCGCAACCGCCCGCTGCTCAAGACAGTCACGCTCATCGACAGCCCCGGCATGATCGACTCCGCCCAAAATACCGTCAATCGCGCCTACGACTTCGAAGGCGTCGTCCGTCTGCTGGCCGAACTCTGCGACATGGTGTTCTTCCTGCTCGATCCGGACAAACCGGGCACCACGGGCGAGACGGTGAACGTGTTCGCCAAATGCCTGAGCGGCATGGAATTCAAGTTGCGCGTCCTGCTCAACAAGTGCGACGCGTTCACGAGCCTCTACGACTTTGCCCGTACATACGGCACGACCTGCTGGAATCTCGCCCGCGTACTGCACACGAAGGATCTGCCGAAAATCTGGACCGTCTACTCGGGCGAAACGCGTTCGGCGGCCGACAGCACCTTCGATCTGACGGACTTCAACCGCCACCGCGAGGAATTCCTGAATGTCGTCAAAGACGCCGCCGGTCGCCGCCGCGACAACGTCTATTCGCAGGCGATCAACGACTTCATCGGACTTTCCATCCGCGTCTGCATCGTCAACCACCTTTCGCGCAAGCTCGTCGCCCTGCGCGCCCTGATGCTGGCGCTGAGCATCGTGTTCGCCAGCGCAGCGGGATTCGCCGTTTGGTTCGTCCTCAACACGAAACTCGGCAACGGCAGCATTCTCGCGATGATCGGGGGCGGACTCACCGCGGCCCTCAGCCTTGGCCTCTGCCACTACGTGGCGCGTCTCGTCACATTTCTGCAGCGGACGAGCCTTTCGCGTCGCGTGGATGAAATCTTCGCCGAGGAATACCGCCAGCAGATCGCCATCGGCCAGCATGACAATCTGCAGCAGATCTGGAACAGCATCCGCGATGAAACAGCCGACGTCGTACGCAAGGCGCCTTTGCGCCTGCCCCTCTTCGGCGAGTTCCGCCGCCGCCAGCTCGACAAGGAATCGGCCAAGGTCTTCGCGGCCTTCCAGAAGACCGCGTTGGCCTCGAGCGCGACCTAACGCCTCGGCGTCTTCCTCTTACCGGGCGAGATCCACCCAGTCGTAATGCCGATACGCCCCGTGCACGACATCGGCAAAACGCGTGAAGAGATTCTCGTCGTCGATCATCTGCTTCCACGACCAAGTCGGTTTCACGAGCTTCAGCGCCGCGAACCGTCCTTCGCCGAGGAAGCGCGCATGCGCCGCCGGAATCGACGCCCGACCATACGCCTCAAGCTCGAACGCGCCGTTGTAGGCCAGCAGCTTCTGCGCCGCGTCGACAGCCGCGAGGATGTCCTCTGTACGATGCGCGACCATGTTCTCGCCCAGATGGAAGTACTTCATCGTGACCATCTCATCCATCGTGGGGATTCCGTAGTAGATGGACTTGCCAGGGTTGGGACCCTCCCCGCGATGCTGGCGGAAGTAGCGCCCCGTCAGCCCCCAGCCACGAGCCTCGAGCACAACCGCCCCGCGACCTTCCTGAAGCAGCGCCTCCACACGCGCCGCGTGTGCAACGGAGTTGAGTTCGTCCGAGACGATCATCACCGGTTTCAAATCCGGCTTCGCGGTCTTCGGCTGAAACGCGAACATCTGCAGCACAATACCATCGTCCATCAAGAGCGACACGGTCGAGGACTTGCCATTCGCCAGTTCCTGGTCAAGCCGGTCGCAGGCTTCGGCATGGAAACCGCGCGCGCGGATGCCGGTGACACGGCGAACCGTTTCCGGCGTAACCTTCTGATGCGCGCCTTCGAGTTTGCGCGCTTCTTCGCGGATGAGATCGTACACCGTACGCTCGCCCGGCAGGTCGAGCACGCAGCCCTTCGGCGTAACCAGGTTCTGCTGTTCGCGCGCCAGGCCCACGTCGACTTTCGGATCGTCGTAGGTGAAGCCGAGATTGTACTTGTGGAATGCGACGCGGTCGTAGCCTTTCCACACGTCCTCGCCCTTCATATGCTTGCGGAACCAGAGGAACTCCGCCTGCTTCGAGCTTTCCGCCCAAAGGTGCGGACCCGAGGCGTCGATCAGCTGGAAGCAATCGCCGCGTCCGAGCGACTTGAATGCCTTCGCCGCGCAGTCCGCCGTTTCCGTCACGCCGATGAACGGGAAGAAGTCCGCGTGCGTCGCCAAGTGCAGGGGCGCACAGCGGTCCGCCGCGAGCATGAACAGCGCGAGGTGGTTCATGCCGAACGTGAGCTGTCCATAGAACTGCTGTTCGGCATCGCTGGCGCCGAGATCCCAGTTGGTGGTGCGAATGGAAGCGATGAAGCCCGAAGGCGCCGCTGCGGTGATACGCTTGTCCATCGCCATCAAGTAGCTTGACGCGGTACCGCCGCCGGAGTGGCCGGTGACGGCGAGCTGCGACTTGTCGACATCGGGACGCGCACACAGAACATCCAACGCGCGCGTGCCGTCCCAGATGCGGAACTGGGCCGTATTCCAGCCCACCAGCGTGGCACGATGGCCGGTGCGGTTGTGTCCGTTGCAGACCATCGGCTTATGCACTTTGCGGTTCTGCGCGCGCTCGCCCTGATCGATCGGATCGTAGACGAGAACAATGAAGCCGAGCTTCGTGCCGATCACGCCGGGGCGCTGATAGTCGGGGGACATCTTGCCGTTGTAGGAATGTCCGCACGGCACAACGACCGCGGGATACGGCGCCTTGAAACGCGGGTCCGTCGGCACGAACACATCGGCGGTGACGTGGTGGCCCGGACGCGACTGGAACAACGTCTTCTCGACGCGGTAGCCGTCACGTTCAATGACACCCGTCACTTTCACGTCGAGATCGCAGCGCTCGGGGAAACCGCCGAGGGCATCGATCCAGGCCTGACGGACCTTCTCCTGACGGGCCTTGAATGCCGCAGGATCCTTCGCCGCCTCGACCCAGGCCGCGTCGATGGCACGGTCCGCGAGGACGATGCGATTCATCGGTTCATCATTGACTTCGGTGTAGGGATAGGACCGCTGCACGACGCGTCCCTTTGCCATCGCGTCCTTGACGCTCACCGGAACGGCCTGCAGTCCTGCGCCGACGAATGTCGCCGCCAGAACCATACTTCCACAAATGAACTGCTTTTTCACGCCGCCTTCCCTTTCTCTTAGCGCTTGAATGCACGGCACTTCACGCCGGCGCACTTGAACATTTTCTTCACCGTATCCAGAAACGCCGTGTAGTCGCCGCCATAGACGACTTCCTTGATGCCGGCGTTGATGATGAGTTTCGCACAGGTGAGGCACGGCGACAATGTGATGTAGATCGTCGCACCCGAGACGTTCACACCATAGCGCGCTGCCTGACAGATGGCGTTCTGCTCGGCGTGCACACACAGACACTCGTCGAGACTCGTCCCGCTCGGTGCATGGCCCGAACAGCGCGGGCAGCCGCCGTCGAAACAATTTTCTACGCCGCGCGGCGTGCCATTGTAGCCAGTCGAGAGCAGATGGTTCTCCTTCACGATCACCGCCGCCACATGGCGCCGCGAACAGTTGGAGCGCTTCGCAACGACTTCCGCGATTTCCATGAAGTATTCATCCCATGTCGGGCGTGGATCCTGTTTAGCCTTCGCCGTCTTCTTCGTCATTTTTTCTCCTTCTGGAACGCTTCGGCATTCCGCTTATCGGGCCTGCTTGAACACGACCTTCCACGGACGCGTCTCGGTCTGTTTCGCCGTAAATGCGAGGCGGGCCACCGGACCGTCGACCGTGATTTTCGATTCCGGCAGATCGAACGACGTCACCCGATACCCCGCCGGCACCGTGATGCGCAATTCCGCGGCTTCACCCGCGCACGTCGTCACCGTGCCCTTCAACGTATTCTTCTCCCACCCCGTCTCCAGGGCCCCGCAGAACGGCGCGGCCACATGGCGCGACGCCGAGAGCAAACGCGGACGGTCCAGCGGCGCCACGGCGATCACACGGCAGTCGGCCGCCGCGACAGACGTCGCAAATGCCCCCTTGAACGGTGCAACCGCCTGGTTGGACCAGAAATCCCACCCCACATAGGTGGTCGCGGGATCAAGCCCCGCGTAGGCCGCCGGGTAGTTGACGTCCAGCGGCACCTTCTCGTTCCAGTTGAACACGCCGAAGACCTTCACGGGACCGTCGCCAAGCGTCCACGTATGCGCGAGCTTCGACTCGAAGAGGTCCACCGGACGCACCTCGCGATAACGACGATGCGGGGCCAGCGTGCGGCGCAGCACGTCCACGCGCGCCTCGGAGAGTCCGGGCAGCCAGTCGCTGAACGCGTAGAGCTGTCCTGCGATCGCTGCCCAGCTGCAGATCGTACGGGCGTGCGACAGCGGAATACGATCGCGCACATACACCGGATCGGGATCGTTATACCACACGCGGCCGTTGTAGAAGTAGCGTGCCGTGCCGCGGATCGGTCCCGTGCAGATGCCCCGCCAGCTCGCGCCGTTGTCCGGACCGATCCGGATCGCATCCACCAGGCCGTAGGCGCCGCCCATCGTACGCATATTCTGCGACACGTTACAGCTCATGATGAACACATCGTCGCCGGCGGCGTCGCGAACCAACTTCAGCGCGCGACGGAAAACCTCCATATTGGTCACGGTCGGATCGTCGAAGAACTGCTCGCCATAGTCGTCCTGCTTGTAGCCGTCATTGACGTAGATCTGCTTGCAGGCCATGCCGGTCCAGGTGCCGTCGTACTTGAAGTACTTGTAGCCCCAGTCCTTGGAAATACGCGCCACTTCTTCGCGCACGTATTTGATCACGTTCGGATCAGTGAAGTCCAGGCAAGTCCCGCCCCAGGCGGTATCGTAGGGTTTACCGTCCTTGTCCTTCACGAACCAGTCCTGCTTGTCGGCATAGTAGGGATCGTTCCAGTTGCCGGAGAACGGCATGAACCAGAGGCCGGGGATGATGCCCTTCGCGCGCAGATTGTCCGCCGTCGGCTTCATGCCCTCGGCGTAGGGGCCGTTCGGACGCACCTGGGTGAAGTTCTTGTTCGGACCGTTCTTCGAGTGGCCGTCCTGCCACTTGTCGTCGATCTGGAAGAAGTCGAAGCCCCAGCCCTTCAGCTTCTGGTCGGCGCACGCGGCGAATGCACGCGTCGAATCCGCACTGCCTGCGCCGCCGAACTTGTCCGCGTACCAGGTGCAGTAGCCCGACACCTGGGGGTGCAGCTTCACGTTGAACTCCTTGGCCACGGCATCCGCGTAGGCCTCGAGTCCGAAGCGGCAATCGTCGAACGCACCGACCACGAACTTCTCGCTGCGGGCACGCGCGCACTGCCCCGCCTCGAGCGCGAGCCGGCCGTACTGGAGTTCGGGCAGCATCCGTGCGCACCCTTCCGCGCGGTCGGAGAAGATCACACCGCTCGCATGCCGCGACGTGAGCCACGCCGCCACCACACCACGCCGCGTGTAGGGTTCCGCAAAGGACAGGAACATATAAGAGCCGGGATTCGTCTCCGGCTTCGTCAGACCGGCCGTACCGAGCGCCTTCACGCTTTCGCCCACGCACGAAGCGGCGAACGTGAGCGGCGGCAGTTTCAGCGTCGACACGCACCCCTTCTGCACGCGCGTCTTCGGCCACACTTCGAGGACCGCGAACGGTGCCCCCGACACGGCGGTCACCGTGATCTCGGCGTCGGCGGGCCGCACCATCTCCGCATACGGCGTCGAAGCTCCGTCCCGATAGAAGCGAAGCCGTCCGTCAGACTCCTCGACCCGCGCCGCGCTCGCGCACAACGCGCCCAGCGCCGCACCCATCAACGTCCAATACCGTACACGCGATTTTTTCATGGCAACATTTTCCTCTCATCATCCGACAAATTGAAGTCCGGCCCGCCGTTCGCCTGCGGGCCGGTGAATGCGTTCCTGCTCAGTGCGCCGAATCGTAGTGGCGCGCAATGGCGTCATAGCCGAGCATCATGTTTTCCGGCAACTTGCCGAACTTCGCCTGGTAGTCGCACACGACCGGCAGACAGCGGGCCTTCCACTTGGCGATCGTATTGAGCGCGATCGAGGCCAGCTTGTGGTGGGCGAAAGGATTGGCGAACCGTTCGAGCACCGATTCGGCATAGGCGAGCTTCTCGTCGTCCGGAAGCGCCACCGTGGGGAAGATTTCATCGAAGATGACCCGCCGCACGAAGGCGTTGAAGTCCGGATCGGCAAGGCACTGCGCGACTTCCGTAAAGCCCTTCTCCATGGCGAGATAGACGAGCGTCGTGTGCGTGGCGTTGAGGAAACGCACCTTGCGCGTACGATAGGGCTGCATGTCGGGCGTATAGACCACGTTCACACCCGCCGCCTTCAGGGGAAGCTCGCGTTCGAGGTCGAAGCCGGCCGGCGTTTCAATGACGAAGAAATGGAACGGTTCGCCGCACACGAGCACGTCATCGCGCTCGCCGAGACGCTCGGCGTAGCGCTGGGCCGATTCGGGGTCGGGCCGCCCGGCGACGATGCGATCGACAAGCGTCGAGCAGAACACGCACGCGCGCGTGATCCACTCGCCCAATTCCGTCTCGCCGGCATCCTCCACGTACTTGAGCACGCACGCCTTGAGCGTATCGCCATTGTGTTCGATGAGCTCGCAGGGAATGAACACGAGTCCATCGAGTCCGGCGGCATGGCGTGCCTTCAAGAGCTTGTAGACCTTGAAAGGAAACGTGTTCTCGCCCTTCACATACTGGATGCCGGCTTCGGTCGTGTTGGAGAAGACGAAGCGCAGATCGGGAAGGTCGGCGTAGCGCTCGACGTTCGTCCAGAGGTCGACGTTCTTCACGCACGTCACCTCCCCGAGTTCCTCCACCGTTTTGCCGTCGATGATGCCGCGAAGGCAGGTGTGGTAGCGTCCTCCCCGCTCATTCAAGATCTTCGACGGCGCGCTGAGCTCGTCGCCGATGGGCTGGATGATCTGAACGGCGCCGTCGAAATCGACGCGCTCGTTCATGCGCTGTACCATCCAATCAATAAAACACCTCAGGAAGTTACCTTCCCCAAACTGAAGAATTTTCGTTTTCAT
>JAKSOY010000289.1 GCA_024405255.1 Kiritimatiellia bacterium | reverse complement strand
TGTTCAAACGTCATCCAGCAGCTTCTGATGTATGGTTATGACAGCCCTCTCGCCGCTCTGGCGACGCTTTCGATGAAACAGGGATTTGTTCAAGTTTTATTGGTCGTCTATGCGGTGATGAGCGTGGTGACGTTCATCGTCTACGGCATTGACAAATGGAAGGCGAAGCACGGAAGCTGGCGCACGCCGGAGAAGACGTTGCACCTGCTCGAACTCGGGTGCGGCTGGCCGGGGGCGATGCTCGCGCACAAGTGGCTGCGTCATAAATCGTACAAGCCGAGCTTCCGCCGCGTGTTCTGGTGCATGGTCTTCCTGAACCTTCTCATCCTCGCCGGCCTCCTCTGGCTTCTGTTCAGATGATCCGTCGCGGTGGTCGCGCCTTTTGGCGAGTTTTGGTATAATAGGTGCTATGAAATCTGAAACCGCTAAGATGAAAACACCGTTTGTCTGCATTGTCGCATCGTGCATCGCCGCTTGGACGTTGTCCGTCGAGTCGGCGGATGCCCTGAAGGCGCAGCCGCCGTCGTATCTGGGCCATTCCGTGTACTATCAGCTCGTCGTCCAGAGCTTCACCGAGGAAGGCACGATCGTGGCGGCGACGAAGAAGCTGCCGTTCCTGAAGGACGCCGGCATCGACGTGGTGCTGATGAGCCCGATCGTGGAGATGGACCGCAATCCCGACCCCGCGTCGTGGAGTCCGCGCCAGCGCGCGTGCGGCGCCGGTTCGCCGCTCAACCCCTGGCGCATCGTCGACTTCTACAAGATCGATCCCGTGTTCGGCACGGCAGACGACTTCAAGGCGTTCGTCGCCGAGGCGCATCGGCTCGGACTGAAGGCGTGCGCGGAGATCGCATTCAACCTCGTCGGCTCCTCCGCGACATTCGTGAAGGAACATCCGTCGGCAGTGATGTCCGCCACGGCGAAACGCGACGGTTTGCTGACGACCTATTCGGCGTTTCTGCACGCCAACCATTCCGACCCCTGGATGCGCGACTACTTCCTGAAGAACTACGCGTGGTACTTTGACACGTTCAACGTCGACGGTTTCCGTTACGACTACGGCGACGGACTGCCGGCGGATTTCCGCTACGCCTCCTATGCGTACATCAAGTCGCTTCGACCCGAGTCGGTCACGCTCAGCGAGACGTTCCAGGATCCCAAGAGCCAGCCCGGCATGTTCGATCTCAACTATTGCGGCTACAACTGGGGCGTCATCCAGAACTTGGCCGCCGGTCGAATGAAGGTACGGGCGTTCGTGGATTTCCTCAAGAAGGAAAAGACGAAATACGGGGCGCACTATCATCGGGTCAACGCCTTCGACCACCACTACATCGTTCACAACGCGTCGATGAACACCAACGACAAAGATCCCAAAAGCAAGGCGCGGATGAACGGCGGCCGCTGGGAGGCGGTGTACGGTCAGCCGCTCACGGACGGACTTCTCGCCTTCATTTTCACGATGGAAGGCGTGCCGATGCTCTACTGTGGACAGGAGATCGCCGACCGGTCGCCCCATTGCCTTTTCGCGGTGGGCGGTCGGCAGAAGTGCTTCATCGACTGGAAGCAGTCCGAGACGCGCGTGGGGCGGGAACGCCTGAAGCTGGTCAAGTTCTTCAGCGAACTGCGCCATGCGAATCCTGATTTCTTCGACGGTCCCTGTTATTTCAAAGACACCGAATATCCCGATGATGTCCTCTTTCTCGTGCGGTCGCTCAAGGCGGGCGAGTTCCGCACCGCCATCAACTTCTCGATTGCAACGCGTCGCATCCGGCTCATGCCCAACTGCCAGCTCCTCGTTTCGGCGCCGGGCGTCTACCTCGAAGGCGACTACCTGACGCTTCCCCCGCGCTGTTGGGCTCTGCTGCAGCGCAGGTGAAAGCGAAAGAAAATCCGCGTCTCGCGGGAACGGAAGATTGTTTTCCGTTCGGCCCGGCCGATCAGAAGTGATCAGGACTTCGCGTAGCTGGAGGCTCCTTTTGCCCGTTTCAACCAGTTGCCCAGACGTTCCTTGATCGTTGAGGCGTCGCCGAGAGCCTTGTAGCCTCCAAGCCCCGTGTTGTACTTCTGCATTTCAAGGTTGCCGCTTTTGAGTACCATGTCGCGGTAGAGCTGGCGGTCGTTCTTCGACATTTTGCTTCCGGGCGGCGGAATGTCACGGCCCTGTTCGATCAACAGCGCCAGAAGTTTGCATTCCGCATCCATCATGCCGGTACGGTCCTTGCCGCTCTTGCAGTTCCAGCACGGTACGTCACCCATCAAGTAGCTCATCACCGCCACGCGCGCGGAGGCCTTGTAGGCGCCGCCTGATTCTTCCTGGTAGGTTTTCGCCTCCCAGATGGTACGCAGCTGCGAACGGAGAACCGCTACATACTTGCACTTTTTCTGGACCTCCTGATCGGTACTCGTGGCGTTGTCGGCGAGGAATTCGTTGACGCGCGTCATGAATTTTGCGAAGGCCGTCTTGTTCGATTGTTCCACATTGACCCAGCGAAAACCGACGCCGCCAAACCTGCCGATTATCTTCGGGGGATTGGAACTCAACGTGAAGTTTGTCACGTCGGGCTGGATTGTGACTTCAACCTCCGAGTTGTCCGCACGTTTTACCGTGACTGTGATGGGCTGTCCATTGATGTCCGCCCAGGCCCGTTCCTGGTCTTTCGTCATCGTGCCTTCTTTACACCCGACATCCGCTGTTGTCAAAAGTGAGACGGAGGTCATTCTCACCGTGACGGGGACGTTTGGATTCGCCAGCGCCTTTTCAATGAGGTCGGGCCTCGACAGGAAGGCCGCCTTGGCGGTTTCGATCGCCCGTGCTTTGTTCGCATCTTGACGTTCTCGTCCCTTTTCGAGCCCATACGCGCTTAGAACGGCGTGACGGATGCCGTTGAAGATTTCCTTGGGGGCGGCATTGGGCCGTTCGTCATTGATAAAGAACTGGGACCGGGCCAAATTGACAGAATGGTTTTTTTCCTTCGTACAATGGCACATCACACCGTTGACATCGGTATAGTCGAGGCCGGAAATGTGCTTGGCAGGCGTGATGAGGGATGTGACGTTGCAGTTCTTGACTTCCCCCTTGGCGTTTTCCAAGACCGTGGTGAAGGTCTTGTCGATGGGATCCCAGGGCTTCTGGTTCAATTCAGCATTAAAGTGATTCTTGAGCGTCGTACCGAGATTTTTCGGCACATGGTAGCCCTTGTTCTTAATGTTCGTCTTGAGAAAGGCCTTGAAGTCGTCTTTGAAATCCTTCATGACCGTTTTGACGTTGAATGAATTGTTGGCGGAATTCTTGCCGCTTGTGAGACGGGTTACGAACCAATTCTCCAAAAGGGTGTTCAAGTCTTTCTGCCGCTCGGAAAGCGCAGCGGTCCCGGTAGTGTCTTCCAAGGAACGAATCACCTTTTCGCCGACGGACTTCCAGATTTTGAGGTCTTCTTTTATCGCTTCTTCGCTGACGGGATCGGGCACTTGGGCTTTGTCTTCCGCGCGTGATGTCAGCACGGCAATGCGGTCCTGAATGTCCTGCTTCAATTGGTGAAGGACGGGCAGGGGATACTCGTCGGAGGCACTCGCAATATAACCGTTGACATGGCGCAATGTGTTCTGAAGGAGAATAATGGACGACTCGATCTTCTGATCTGTGTTCGTCGACGTATTTCCACCTAGCGACAGATCTTTCTCCAGGAATTTATCGACTTTGTCGATTACTTTCCCCGCATTGATGATTTCGGTGTCGATAGCTTGCTTTTCGGCGATGCGATTAGACTTGCCGTCGCCAATGCGGTAGGTTGCCCCTTTGGAATCGTAGGTCAGGGACGCTTTGACGGTGTTCACGCTATTTTGGACGGCATTGAGTGAATCCGCATAGTCGAGGACGGCGCGGATGTCCTCGATTGTGACACGCTTATGCTTATGGCCGATCGTCTGGAAATCATTGCTTGCCGCCTGGTCGACTTCCGTTTGATTGAATACGTGTGCCATGACTTCGGATGCAAATTCCGCACGGCCGTATTTCACGGTCAAGGCGTTGTGTACCGCCGCCAGCACGTGATGCGATATCAGCTGCCGGTTTTCAGTGTTCAGCAAACGGTCTTTTAAGGAGGCAATGCGCCCGTGGCCTATTGAAACCAGTTCCGGCGCGGCCGGATTTCCGCCGTGCGTGACATCCTGCAACATCACGTAGCCCGTGAGGCCGGAATTGCGGATGGCGTCAAGATTCAGTGTGCCCATGGTTGAGTCCCTCCGTTGTCAGACCTTCAGGAATTCTGAGATGTTGCTGAATTCCTCGGGTTCGTCTTCGTCGTCTTCATTGTCGTCCGGTTCTGGGTCCCGCGGCCGCGCCGTCGCCAATGCGGCGATCTTCTTGCGCCATCCATCGGCGACGTCGAGGTAGTCGGCCATCGTTGTCGCCAGCAGCTGCTCCGTCATGTTTTCGGACGGTATGGCGAACTGCAGCACCGGCTGGCTGAGTTCGATGCTCCAGGCCAGCGTGGCGCCGGACGTGGCCTGCCAGTAGAGATTCGCGGCCAGAAGCGTCTCCAGCACATACGTGGCGGTGTCGTCGGGAAGTTCGCCGAGCGGCGCCAGCAGTACGACGTCCTCCGTATCGCGGCGGTACTGGATGTGCAGCACCATGCCGTCGTTTCCGACTGGCAGCGTCGCCGATTCCGACGCGTCGAATTCGATCGTCGGAATGCCCTGTGTTTGACAAAAACGCGTGAAAAGGTCCTGAATTTCATTGAATAACATTTTTGACTACTCTTGATTGGAATTGTTGATTGACTGGTTTGATTGGTGATTGACGCCCGCCTGACCACACAGAAAGGAGTCAATCATTTCACAAGGATTATATACTACAGACGAAAAGGTTACAACAAAAAACATAAAAAACGAATAATCGGTCAGCAGGCGGGTGTCGATGCGGATTCGTGGGGACAGTCCTCTTCGGGAGCAGCCGCACGAGTCGCCACCCATACGGACGGATGTGGTACAGAAACACCCGACGCGCAGGAGGCAGAAAAATGGGTAAACTCCAGGCAGACTGCAGGCAGACTGTACTTGACAGTGGAGGAATGTACGGGTATAATTCTGGACGACAT
>JAKSOY010000288.1 GCA_024405255.1 Kiritimatiellia bacterium | reverse complement strand
ATGATTTCAATAATTGCGTCGTAGAGCTTCAATTGGCGAAAGCGGACCGAAAGACATCCGTCGCGAGCCCGACATTCAAATGACGCGCAAGACCCACGAACCGTCCCGCGCCGCAGGGAGGTTCCTTTCGTGACCTGGGCCACTTTCAGTTGTTTCTCTTTACCCCGGCTCTACGGCGCGTTCGGAGAACGCGCCCTACCACAGGAACGATTTATTATACAAAACGCTGTGCAGGGCTCGGTGTTTTATGCTACAATATGCGCGTTGTTCGGGGAAATAGGTGATTGTTCCGCGAATGACAGATCTTTGACAGACTCGGTCATGGCCCATTGCATGGCCGAAGCCCTCACAGGTAGGGCCCGTTGTCCTCAACGGGCCGTGTCCTGGAGCGGGGCAAGTCCTCGGGTGGGCAACCTAACCGAAGACAAGTGAACGTCGTTCACGTATCGAGCTGTAAGAGAAACCGGAAATTTCTAACAATAAGGCGCAATACGGGGAGGCGTCCACGTGTGATCCACGTGGCGCATTCTCTATTCGTATTTTGTTGTGGGTTCTTTCCGGTGCCCCTCTTACGATACGATGGCAGGGTGCACCACGTCTATTTTCACGAGAGAGAAACGCGAGAGAACAAGCGGCACATTCAACATGAGCGACAAAGTGTGAATGGGCCGCTCTTTCTATTCCGCGCGGGGAGGGTGGCGCGGTTGAGGCGCGCGAGAAACTAAGGAATTCTATTTTCTTGATATTGGTCGGTCTGCTCAAGCATGTTAGAAGTGTAATGGCAAGAAGAGAGGAAGAAGTAATGAAAAAATGGTCTATAGTCGGAATGATTTGCCTTGGAGTGTCATTGGCCTTTTCCCTACCTCTGGCGGCGGAAGTCGGAAAGTCGACGCCTAAGGGTTTTACGGATGACTTTGCCGCAGCGAAAGTTGAAGCGAAGAAGGCGAACAAGAAGATGTTCGTCGTCTTCAGTGGAAGCGATTGGTGTTCCTGGTGTCAGAAACTGGAGAAAGACTATCTCGCGAAGCCGGAGTTTGTCGAGGCGGCGCGAAAGGACTTTGTCTTGGTCTTCATTGACAGTCCGCGTGACAAGTCCGTTCTTTCCGATGTCGCACAAAAGAATAATGCGGATCTGCTTAAACGCTACAAGGTGAGGGGGTTCCCGACGGTTAAGGTTCTCGATGCCGAGGGTGGAGAGATCGCCGAATCGCGTCCGAAGGGGCAGGTGTCACCAAAGGACTATGCCGAGCAGGTGCGGCACGACGCGACGGTCGGTCTGCTTCTGAAGAAGCACTTAGACCCCCTTGAGGCCGCTTTGAGGCGCATTATGGAGGAGACGACGGCCGAAATGATGAAGCAGATGAACAAGGGTGGGACGGATAAGGCCGCGAATGACGAGGCCGCGCAAAAGGCCGAGTTTGAACGGGGGCAGATGCTGACGCGAGCGTTTCTTGAAAAGGTCAGAGACTACCGGACGACGGTAGCCGCCACGCGTGTGCCGGACGAGATCGCGGCTGAGAAGACGGCGTTTCTCGATCGAGTTGACAATATGATTGAGATTGTGGGGAAGTCCCTGAAGATTACTTTTGAAGAGGCGAAGAAAATGCGGGAGGAGGCGCGACAGGACAATGAAGGGCGCGCGAAGCATGACGGCGCATCCGCTCGCGGGCTTGTTGTGCCGTTACCCAAGGACGCGAAACTGGAGACGGAATACTTCGAGAAGGTGGCGGTGCCGTTTTACACGAAGTGGATTGTGGACGCCTATCGTCCGCCGGCCGGCACGAAACCGGCGGTTGCCGAGCAGGTGCGTACCGTGCGCCGTGCGCTCGTACGGGCACTGGCGACCGGACGATCCGAGTTCCCGACGCACGAAGAGTTTGAACTGGCGCATCGCCTATGGCGCGAGAAGTGTCGTGATGCGGCGGTTGCGATCCTGCATAACGACGGCCTTGACAAAGATGATCAGTTCTGGCAGAGCGAGAAGATCTACGATGCGGCGGTCAAAACCTTTGACGCTTCTGCCGAGCCTTTTATGGGCTATTTTCTGCGTCATAAGGCAATGCTTGCAGCGCGTGTCCGCCTTGCGCGCTACGCAAAAGCCGATCTTAGGCCCATCCGAGCCGCCGAGATTGCCAGCGCCAAGTCGTTCGCGGAAATTGTGGATGTCTTCAAGAAGGCGGATCGGCGGATTGCCGAACGGCTCGATGTGCGGTGGACGCTTCCCCAGCAGGCTGTTGAACGGCTTGGAAATGAGTATCTTATCCACTGCCATCACGCAGCCCGCAATATGGCAATGGCATTCGACAAACGCGGAAGCGGATGGGGGGCCGATCTGACCGACGAGCAGGCGAACGGTTGGAGCGATTACAATGCCAACGCGCGCTCGAACCTGACGATGGCGGTTTCGCTGCGCCCCGAGGATGCGCGCGCATCGATGATGCTGGCCTCGCTCAACTCGCGTTCGTGCGGGTCGAGGGATCCGATCGCGCTGATGAACCGTGCGGTATCGAATTCACTGGACTGTGCGGCCGAATCCATCGAGCGTGTGCTCCATTTTCAAACCTCTCGTTGGGGCGGTTCGACGGACTTCCTGCTGGATGTCATTCGCACGGTGACAACGAATGTCTGCACGCAGTCCACATTCGCCTATCGGACGGCGGCGACGGCCCTGGGTAAGATCTTCATTGCCGAGACGGGACATATAGCGAACACGAATCTGGCGAATGTCGTTCTGACGCCTGAATTGTCCCAAAGACTTTATGCGATGTTTGATGCCTACATCGCGGCTCCGGAAAGTCCCTATATGCCCTCGCGAGACACATTCGTCGGCATGGGCGTTGCGTTTGCGATCCAGAAACGCGACTGGAAGATGGTGCGGAAATATGTCGCGCAGTACAGGAAGCCGCTGACCCACTGGCAGCAGGCCTGGTGGGCGCGTACGGCCTGCCATTCGAGCGACAAAAACTATGTCATCAACATGTTCACCGCGCTTGGAAGGGACGCGAAACGCCGTGAACTGCTTATCGATGCGGAAATCGCCCAGACTGAGGGGCGCTTGTCAGATGCGGATGCGATTTACCGAAAGTTACGGTCCATGAGGGGCCTCTCCAAGGAGGAGAGGATCATCGTCGATCGACAGGGGTACCGTGTGCGCAAGCTCGTGCAGGAGGCCGCCGGAGGATGGGTCGATGTCATGCCGACAGAGACGGCGAGCGAGGCAGAGAGCTGGTGGGGGCGTGTTGTTCCCCAGCGAGACGGTTGTGCGCGTATCGTTGGCGGGGCCAAGTCGTACTATCGGCTTGAGATTCCATTGCCTGGCAAAGGCGCGGAATACGAGGCGACCGTGCATTTCGAGAAGAAGGACGGTCGGCAGAAGGAGTGGTTCATCGGTTGGGGATTGGCGCGTCCGTACACGGATTTTGACGCCAAGGATTCCGCATGGGCCTTCCCGTACATCGGTTTTTGGCGAGATGCGAAAGGCGACCATGTCGAGGTTGAGTGCCCGGTGCGCGAGAATGCCGGCGACAACGTTCCAAGCCCCAAGACGAAGTATGGAATGGAGCAGGGGATGTTCCCGAAGTGGGCGGTCTATCAGGGTGACTTGGAGACTCGCGACACACATGATTTCCGCTTACGGTGGAACAGCGAGCGAATCTCCGTTTTCGTTGACGGCAAGGAGGTGTGGAGCATTCCGACCGAGACGGCTCTATCGGAATCTTTTTTCCGAGAGCGAATTCAGTCTGACGGCAGCGTCCTGCCGGTTTGGAAACTGTTCAAGAACACCTCGTTCAGCGGTTACCGCTATCGCCAGATTAAGGACTGAAAATCGATCACGGGGCAGTTTGGCAATTGGTAGGGCGCGCTCTCCGAGCGCGCCTGCTGGAGGGGATGCGGTCTGCGCGGGGCGCCGACCCTACCGTTGGGTGTACAACCGCGTGGGACTGTCCCCATGTCGGGGATGCAGGTTACGGTGCGGAATGGTTTCGCACCGTAATCTTTGCGTTGTGGGGTAGGTGAAAGATGGGCGGCTACAGTTGGCGAGGGGTGTTGATGTTCATCAGCGTGTGGCGGACGGATAGAATTTCACATTGGTTCTTTTTGCGGCGGTAGAAGATCCAGTAGCTGTAACATTTGCAGAGGAGCTTTCGTAGGTCGGGTCGATTCAGTTCGGGGAAGGCCTCATGCCCGAGGTCGGGTTGATCATGCAGCATTCGAATCGTCTCCAGAACCTTGTCCTCGAAGTTGCGTCCGTATTCGGGATAGAACTCGTTCTCAAGGAAGAGGCGACTCGACTCAATGCGTTGCAGCGCACGTTTTGCGAGGACGATTTTCATATTGCGACGCGCACACGGGATGTTTTGGATTTGTGGTGGCGGTCTTCCTTGTCACGGCGGTTCTTGATCGACTTTTCGAGGTCTTGGAGTGAAACGGTCTCACCGCGGTCGATTTCGCCCTCGGCAACGAGAAGGTCTTCGTATGCCTCCATCTTTTCAAGTTTCTCCTGTATCTCGTCCCAAGCACAGGCATCAAGGAATACGCCGGCGGCGCGTCCGTTTTGTGTGAGAAGAAGCGGTCTATGGTTCGCCCGGCATTGCGCGACGCACTCAGAGAGTTTTGCGCGGAATTCCGAGAGTGACAGGACATCTTCCGAAGATTTGAATGAAATCATAATTCGTACACCTTTCATAATTGACCTAAATATTGTACTAAATTCGGTAGAACGTGTCAATGGTGGCCACAGATTCTAAATGTAAAATGGAAAACGTAAAATGCGAGCCGAGACGTTCTTCATTCGAACATTCAAGCATTCAAACATTCGAACATTCGGATAATTGGCAGGGCGCACTCTCCGAGCGCGCCGCAATGCCGGACCCTTGGATTCCCATTTGCAATCCATTGCGGCGCGGCCGGAGTCCGCGCCCACCATACTCCGTTGGGGACAGACCCCGAAGGCCACTCCGCGTTCTCTGCGCCCTCGGCGTGAGGAAGATGTCTCACGCAGAGAACGCCGAGAGCGCGGAGAGCTGTTCTCGTACAGGGCCGTCTTGAATCTTTGGAGGAACGGACTAGTTTGATTTTGTCACGAAATGACAGATTTGGACATTTCGCGCCAAATCTGTTTT
>JAKSOY010000287.1 GCA_024405255.1 Kiritimatiellia bacterium | reverse complement strand
TGTCGATTGCGAGATGATAGTTCATAGGATATCTCCAAGAGTGTGATAAACAGAATGATAATTATAGCAAATAGCCCCGCCCGTGACAAGGGCACGAACAATCAGAACAATCCGAACAATCAGAACAATCCGAACAATCCGAACAATCAGAACTTGGACAGGGTGGCGAACCGGATCGAACGATAGGGTCCCTGTTCGTAAAGGACGCCGATTCGGCCGCCGGGCAGTTCCACGATGTCCGAATAGGCGGAGGGTCCCGGTTCAACGACAACGGGCGCGCTCCAGCTTTGGCCGGCATCGGAACTCGTCCGCACCCCTACCGCGCAACGCGCACGCGACGACGCGCAGTTCGAGAACGCAAGGCGTCCGTCCGACAGCTTCAGCAGCGCCGCATTGCACACCGGATCGATCAGCTTCGAGTCGATCCGCGTTTCCCAGGTGGCACCGCGGTCGCGCGACAGATGCACCCCGCGGCCGCCGCCGCGCGCGAGCCGGGTGTTCACCATCCAGGTGCCGTCCGCCAGCTCCACCAGCTTGCATTCGTCGGCCGGACCCACCAGCGTTCCGAGCGGTTTCCACGTTTGGCCGTGGTCGCAGGACCCAAACAGCCCCATTTGATGCTTGTTCACCCAGACCAGCGTATGGACGAGCGTACCATCGCGCAACTGGTCGGCATGACCCGACGAGATGAAGAGATGGGGCTTGCCCTGCCATTCGGGCCGTGTGATGTCGGCGGTGATTTCCCGCGGAGCGCCCCAGGTCGCGCCTGCGTCGTCCGAACGCTGGACAAAATGCCGATAATGTCCTTTGTCCTTCACCCACTCCCACGAATTCCAGAAGCAGAACACGGCGCCGGTCTCCCGATCCACCAGCAGGCTGGGATCGGACGCACTCTGCTGCACCTGATCGTTCCATGCGAGTTCGTGCATCCGCCGAGGTTCCGTCCAGGTCACGCCATTGTCGAGGGAGCGCCGATAGACGATGCGGATGGGCTGGTAGCAGTTGAGATCGCCCCCCTTGTCGCAGCGCTGGTCGCAAGCCGCGATGAGCGTACCGTTCTTGGCCCGGCAGATGGCAGGAATGCGATAGCTTGCGATGCGACGTCCGTTCCAGGACGTCCCGCTGCGAAAGAGTTCGGTCGAGGGTCCGTCCTTGGACCCCTGCCATGCGCGTTCGGCGGGTGCCCCGTGCAGACCGGTCCCGCCGCGAGGCGCTTCCGCCGCCCAGGCCCCCAGCCCGACCAGCGCCGTCCAGACGGCCATCCAATACACGAACCTTGACAAACCACGATCAGTCATATTCATTGTTTTCATGATGAGCATTATACCACACCACGCTTTCCCAAGTCAAACCCAGACGAAAAATTGTCTCCATATTAGTAGACACGCGCGGGCGAGAATATGGTAAAATATCCGTTGTGCCTTCTTCAGTCAACATCCATTTGATCGTGGGCGAGGACGAATACCTTGCCGAAGCGGCCGCCCACAAGATTCTTGAGGCGGCCGTTGACCCCTCTTTGCGTGCGACAGCCGTCGAAACCGTCAACGGACATGCCGACAACATGGAAGAGCAGCTTCTTTCGCTGAAGGCCTGCGTCGCCTCCGTGCAGACCCCGCCCTTCCTCGACCCCGTGAAGCTCACCTGGTGGCGCGGGGTGACGTTCCTGCCGGGCGGCGGCCGCAACGGCGCCGTCGCAGCCGATGTCAAAGCCGCCCTCGAGAAGTTCGCGACGGACCTCGCGGCGCATCCGCTTCCGTCCAACCAGCATCTGATCATCACGGCCACAAAGCTGCTCAAGACGAGCCTCTTCGCCAAGGCGCTGATGAAAATCGCCCAGGTCGTCGAATTCGCCAGCAGTGCGAAGAGCAAAGACCGCGAAGAAATGGCAACCATGCGCCTGGCGGACCTTGCCGAAGCCGAAAAGCTGAAATTCGCCCCCGGAGTGGACCAGGCGTTCATCGCGAAAGTCGGTACCGACACGCGCACGATCGTTTCGGAACTCGCCAAGCTTCGAACCTACCTCGGCAAGGAGCGCAACGAGGTCACGGCGGACGACGTCTCCATCATCTCTTCGCCGAGCGGCGAATCTCCCGAATTCTGGGATGTCATCGACGCGCTCGCCCAACGCAACCCCGCGAAACTGCTGACCACGCTCGCCCGCCTCATGACGAAGAGAGGCACGGGCATCGCCATCGCCACCGTCGCGGAGAAATTCTTCCACGAGACGTACATCTATCGGGATGCCCTCGACCACAAGTGGCTCACGCCCTACGGCGGCTGGGCCAAGGACCTGCCCGCGGAAGTGGCCGAGGATCTTGACGCGATAGGAATCGGCCCCACGGTGTGCCGCAGTCCCTGGGCAGCCAAAAACGGCGCGAAGAACGCACGGCTTTACACATCCCTTCCCGAACTTCGCGCCGCGCGTTTCCGGATGATCCGCGTGCGCGAACAGCTCGTCTCCGGCGCCGACGAGGGGATGCTCACGCAGGAACTCCTGCGCGTCATCGCCCCGCCCGGTGCGAGACGGCGGGCCTGAATTCGGTTTTCACTCCTTTTCAACCACTTAAACAACAAACGAAAGAAATCACATGTTCAGCAGACTATTCAGCACCGAAACGAAACCCGGTGCCTTCTTCCGGCGAATCGACTGGACCGCCTTCTGGGGCGCAACCCTCATCGCCTTCCTTGTGTACTTCTTCACGCTGGGGCCGAGCGTGGGCCTTGAGGACTCCGGCGAACTCGCCACCGCCGCCGACCATCTCGGCGTGCCGCATCCTCCGGGGTATCCCTTCTGGTCGCTCTGCTGCTGGTTCTTCTGCCGTATTTTCTCATGGGTCACCTATATGGGCCAGCCGACCCCCGCCTGGGCGGTGTCCCTCTTCTCTGCCGTCGCCGGTGCCTTTGCCGCCGGCTGTACCGCGATGCTGATCTGCCGTTCGGGCAGCGACATGCTCGACTCCATCCCGACGACCAAAACCGAAAACGCCGAAACGCGGACGAAGAAGAACGCCCTGATGTCCCTCGCGGGCGGCTTGGGCGGTTCGCTCGTCTTCGCCTTCTCGCCCGTCGAATGGTCGCAGTCGACCATCGTCGAAATCTATTCGCTCAACGCCCTCTTCCTGATGGCGGTGTTCCTGCTCTCCTACCGCTGGATGCGCAAGCCGTCCGACAAGATCCTCTGGCTCACGGCCTTCATCTTCGGCCTCGGCCTCACGAACTACCAGGTGCTGCTGCTGGCGGCGGTGCCGCTCGCGATCATCATCGCCCTGCGCGACATCCGTCTCTTCCGCGACTTCATGCTGATCCTCATCCCGATCGGCCTCACCGCGAAAGTGCTGCAGATCGGCTGCATGCTCCGCGCCTCGTCCCAGATGTCCTCGGAAGTCATCAACAAGTTCGAACCGATCGTCAAAGGACAGCTCTTCCCCGATCCCGTCAGCTGTCCGAACGAGGAGATGCTCTGGTTCGCGCTCGTGCTGTTGGTCCTCGCCCCGTTCGTGGGCGCGTTTCTCCGCAACCGCACGACGCTCGAGAACGCCCGCAAGGCGACGCTCGGTCTCGGCGGCGCCGCGGCGGCCATTCTGTTACTGTCCGCCCTCTTCGCCGGCAAGGCGACTTGGGAGGGTCCGCTGGAGGCGGCCATCGCGCCGCTTCTGACGCCGACGAAGTACGCCATTCTGGGCGCCTTCCTTGCAGGGTCTTTCACGGCGGCCATTGGCACGTGCTTCTGCTCGGACGACACCGAAGGCAAGTCGCAGGCGAAGGTGCTGCTGATCGTTGCCGGCGCGCTTGCGCTCATCGCCATCGTCTACGCCGCATCCGTGACGGGTTTTGAATACAGCCACGAGTATCGCCGTCTCATCGCGCCGACGTCCGCCGGCGACCAGGGGTTCCGCGGCGAGGCCTTCAACTGGACCAAGCCCACGCTGATCCTCCTCGCGGGCCTCATCGCCCTCTTCGCGCTCGCGCTCGGCACGCCCCACGGACTCGCCTTCGCGATTCCCGTCGCCGCCGTGCAGATCGCCGCATTCATCCTCCTGCGCAAGGGCGCGATGAACGGCCTCACGAATCCCCACAGCTGGTGGTTCTTCTGGCCGCTCGTGTGGAACTTCGCGATGCTCGCGCTCGCCTTCATCACCCTGCCGAACGGACGCGCCGCCTCCATCGCCACCGTGCTCGCGGAACTCGGTGTTTCGTTCTATGCCTACATGCCGATCGTCTCGGACCTGCGCAACCCGCCGATGAACTGGGGCTATCCGCGCACCTGGGAAGGCTTCAAGCACGCCATCATGCGTGGCCAGTACGAGCAGATCAAGATGCCGAACCTGCTCTCGATCGACGGCTTCGACCACTTCCTCAAGCAGATGGGCTTCTACTTCCAGGACCTCCGTATGCAGTTCACGATCGTCGCCGCCGCGCTCGCGCTCGTGCCGTTTGCGCTCTGGACGTTCACGCTGCGCCTGAAGGACCGCGCCAAGCCGATCGTCGTCAAGGCGGTCTGGGGCGCCGCGGTTCTGTATGTGATCGTCGCCGTTCTCGTCACCATCTTCTCCGAACTCGTCGACGGCAACGGCGAAGTGCCGCTCCGTATTGACAAGCACCTGCTCGTGCTGCTGGCGCTGCTCGCCCTCACCGGCGTCTACCTCGCCTTGCGCCGCCAGATCGCGCTCATCATCGACCTCGTCGCGAAAGCGTCGCCCGTCCGTTCGCTGGTGGGCGTGGGTGCGTTCGGACTCGCCATGCTCGGTTCGCTCACGTTGTTGCTCCTGAGCCTCGCGGGACGCGGTTTCGCCGGCGGTGTGGGCATCTTCAGCCTCAAGTCGGTGATGAAGTCGCCCGAGCTCCTCCAGCAAGGACTCGCCTGCGTACCGTCGGCATCTGCCGTGCACGTGTTCGAGGCCCTCTGTTTCGCCGGATTCCTCCTCTTCGCGCTGGAGGTCGCACTCCACTTCCTCGCCTTCCGCAAGCAGTCCGTGCCCGCGCGCGCCGACTTCAACGTGGACGACGTTTCCCAGCAGTGGCTCATCGCCGTCGGCGCCTGCTTCGCGCTGATGTCCCTCTTCCTCGTCGCCCTCGCGGGCGTCAAGGGCGACATCCAGGACGGCTTCATCCAGAAGGTGAAGTTCAT
>JAKSOY010000286.1 GCA_024405255.1 Kiritimatiellia bacterium | reverse complement strand
TGCCCCGCCGAAGCCAGGGCGTGACAATAAGCACGTCCGCTCCCTCGGGATCATGTGACCAGATTTCAGCAACAGACGAATAATTCAAATCCGCTGTATTAATTTCCTTCTTCCATTTTTCCCAAAATTCGTACGAATCGCCATTTGTCGTCTCATAGACGAGGCATTTGGCCGAGTCTCCTTCAACCGATGTCACAAGAAGGACAAAATGGCGGCATTTTTTCATCCCTGTAAAACCGCAAACCCCGAAACTCACCTCTCCATCCCATTGGTCGGGAGTGGCGCCAAATAGATTCCATTTCACCCGCCCCCCTTTCTTCTCGGGCTCCAATTCTACGGAAACCTCTCGAGGATGGGCATCCAGCCTGTCGAGTTCCTTCCTGATCCGGGGCATCCAATCCTTGAAGTACCAGTCTTGATCCACACACCACCGAACCGTTCCTCCGACCTCAGGCGTAGACTTGATATGTGGAGGAATATCCCAACGTGAATCGTCCAAGAAAACCTTCCGGAAGAATGGCGCAAACTTCTTCAAGGCGAACTGGTCGTCAAAATGGCCGTAATAGGCGGTCCGATAATCCTGGGCGAAGGCAAGGAGCGCTTCAGCCAGATGTTCCGATGCAGGCACTCGGTGTCCATTGACAATCAAGAATGTCGGCGGTATGTCATGCATTTGACTAGACCGGGTTCGACGCACGACCTCAACGAGATGCTCCTCTAGAAAGAGGAACCCGTAATAGGGCGCGTCCAATACCTTGACAAATTTTCCCTTCCTTGGCACCGTCACCTCTTCCCGCGGTTCGGCAAACTTTAGGATCTTTTCCTTGACTACTCCACAAATATACCCTTCGCCAGGGACCATATAGAATTGATACCACCCACCTTCTTCCTTGACCCACGCCTCCGGAAGTATCGTGCGCACAACATACCCCGGACGCGTGTAATTTCGGCCGGCTACCTTGACGACCCTCATCTCGAGCCCTGGTTTCATAAAACGAACCGTGTCCGGGCAATCTCTCTCTTTGGACAGGTCAATGTCTTTTCGCAACCGAACCACCCCAGGGAATTCGGACAATTTGAAGTCACAGGGATAGGTGCAACAATCCGGACAACTTGCCGTGCCATCCACTTCAATCACAATGCCATAGTTGCGGAGCTCTTCGGCGATTTTTCGGTAGTAGTCTGGCGCTGCTTCATGATCGATTTCATCCACCTCGCTATAGACGGTGTGTTTCCCACAACGCGTACAAACGGTCTCAACCGCTTCCCTCCCCGAACTGCTACGGCACAGTCCCGAATCCAAGTGTACTGGAGCTTCCTTGGACTGCTCAAGTGCCTCGATCTTTGCCTGAAGTTCTTGCCGAGTCAACGGTCTGCACTGCTTTGCCGTGCGTTCTTTCACCATGCGTCGCCAGGATCTCTCGCGTTCAGCATACGACAGCCCCAACAACTCCGCCAATCTCGGAAGCTTGGGCTCCAAGGGGATTTTCTCCCTCCCGATTCGATAGAAATCCCGTCCCTTCAAAAACGAATCGACAATTTCGCAATCAACAGTGTTCAAAACGCCCGGGGCGAACTCAAGCCCCTGCCTGGCAAAATCTTCTCGGGCATCAACCACAATCGCGTCAAGCGCCTGCTGATACTTTTGGGGATCCGGTGAGTAACCGATACCGAACGCTTGCAGACACAACGTGGATACTAGCCAACAAGCACCCCTTCCAACTTGAGAGATCAAAATCAAGTCTTTCTTCTTCATCGACAATCCTCCCTTAACCATTGAAGTATTTGTAAAAACTCTGACATCGTACCGATTAACTTGAACACCTCTCGATCAACGTAGACATCAAGCTCCTGGCTTTTGCGCGAGCAGGTCTGCGATCTTCCGCATCGTACGCTGGAAGGTCTCTTCCGTGCGGGGAAGCGTGGGCTTGAGGGATTCAAGCGGACGCTCCATAAGCGCGCGGCGGGCCCGTTCGCCGTCGGGGAACGCCAGCACCTTGTCGCTTCGGTCGTTCGCCTTCACGGCGGCGGACACCTGCGCGGCAAACGCCTTCGCGCGCGGCAGATACCAATGACGGGCGAACTCATACTGCTGGCTGCGGCAATAGCTGCAGGAGGCATTGTCGAAGAGCACCTTCGTGAAGTTCTTGCTCTTCACCTTCTCAACCGCATCGAGACGCAAATAGGATTCCCACAGCGAATAGTCGGTGTGGAGCGCGAGGACATCCGCCATTGCCTCCGCAAGCGCGGCGATGTTGTCCGCACGCGCCGCCAGATCCGCGCCGGTACGTTTGCCGGCACGCCACAGATAGAGGTCGCGGCTGAACGAATAGCCCCGCTGCGTGATGATGCGGTCGAGCGCCGTACGGGCGAGGTCGATCGTATCGCGACGAACGAATTCGCCCTCCCACTTCATATTGGCAAGGACAGGGAAGATGCCGCTTGCGAGGGCGGCCTTCGACTCCCACTGGGCGAGACGCCCGGCGTTTGCGGGCTTATCCCAGCCGCCCGCAGTGAATCCGGCGGACTTCGTGAAAAGCCGGCAGTAGGTACCGTCCCAGCCGCGCAGCTGCGAGGCGGGCAACACCTTTTCCCAGAGGGGACGGAACTCGTCCGCCCGCGCGCCATAGCGGTCTGCGCAGAAGCGCGTGAGCAGCGTGGGCACATCGAGATCCTGCGGCTGCCAGGCATTCCGCGTGAAGTAGTCGAGGAGCACGATATCGGTGTGGCTCGATTCCGGCCACAGGATGTAGCCCTTGCAGAACGGATCGTTTTCAATGATCTTCTGCCGGTTGCGAATGACGTCATAGTTCGCCCGCACGTCGATGCCCTGTTCCAGCGTGAGGAAGATGCCGAACGTATACGGGAACTTGCCCACGAAGCCCCACTGGGTGAAATCACGCGCGGGCGACGGCTCGGCGGAACCACTGCGCGCCAAGGCATCGGCTTCGTAGTCGAGGATGAGGACCTTGTTCGGATCGAGCTGCGGCAGGAGCGCACGCACCTCGTCCGCCCGCCAGGTGCTGTAGAAGTCCCACCCCGCGAGAAGGATCTTCGAATTCGGATATGCCGAGAGCGCCTTCTTCGTCAGGAGATCAAGGACGTCCTTTTTCATCTGAAGGTTCTTCGCGCGATCCCGATAGCACATCCGCTCGCCGAGGCCGATCGTATGAAGCAGGTCGGGCGTTCCGTAGCCCGCGTCGATGAAGGTTTGCGTGAGATGCCAGTAGTGGTTGAGCCAGTCGCCCTGGAAGATGTCCCACACGAGGCCCGTGCGTTCGCCGTACTGTCCGTTGGAATTCGGCAGGAACGGCGGTTTCATCGTCTTGAGGAACTCGACCGGCGTACGCGAGTACCAGTGCGTCATCGTACCGAAGTCCGTGGGCACCATGAGTCCGCGTGCAAAGGCGTACTCCGTGAACCGCTTGCGCAGTTCGCCGCGATACCGGAGGCCCCAGGCCGAAACGCGATTGTTGTAGCCGGTGAGATTGTCGTCCGCCGGCGCGTTCGGATCAGGATACTTGACAATGTCGGGATACGCCTTCTGCCAAGTGTCGTCCATGCCGATACGCGGCATGAAGAAGTTGAGCCGGTTCTTGAGCATCCAGTCGATTTCGCGCTTCCAGTCCTCGAACCCCCAATGCTCCGCCTGGAAGCGCGTGAGGCCGCGGTGCGCGAAATAGCGGAGTCCGCGATATTCGAACCGCGATTCCTCGGCGATGTCGAGTCCGGACAAATCAAGCGTCGCGCGCTTCGGCACCACATCGCCATCCCAGAACCAGCGGCAGCCGCCCCGGCGCGCGAGGAGGTCGTAGACGCCGTATTGGAGGCTGCGTCCGTTCGAGCCTGTGATCTTGACGCCCGCAGCCGTGCTCACGATACGGTACGCGTCGTTTCCGCTCTTCGAAATCTTCGGATCGACGGCAAATTCCACCATGCCCGGTGCCGGATCGCGCCCCGTCATCTCACGATGGTATTTCGCGAACTCCGCCGCCGGAATCACGGCGACATCCGCCGCCGCGACGCCCCAGACCAAACCAGCGCCCATCATCAAAACGGACAACATTTTCACTCGTGTCATCATATCACCTTTCTGAATTCAAATCAGTTAAAAGCTTCCCGACTTCTCAATATTCGATTCCACCCAGCTCAAGTCAACACAATCAAATTCGCCACCTTCGGCAACAAAGAGCCGCGTCAACACTTTTTGGTATCGAGCGACAAAAGGCAATTGTTCCACCTTGGCCTCAAGCTCGGCGCGTACATGCTTAGCTTCCTGCTTCGTAAGGGCCAGTTTGGCTTCGCCGACGAGCAACGTCGACCCATCCGCCGATTCTGCTACGATGTCAATTTCCATCGGCCGCCGATTCAAGCCCGTTCCCCACCATCGTCCCACCTTCGCCCATCGAAGCGAGACGCCTTCGATGGGTTTACGCAAGAGCGTTGCGCGCACCAAATTCTCCCAGGCGCTACCAAGAAATACATGGAACGGTTCTCTCAAGGTGTTCCAATCTTCTTCCGTCCTCAGAAAATAGGGATTTGAATAATGCGGCAGCACAAACGTGTACCAGAACCTTAGGAACGGGTCGCTCAACTTGTACAATGACTTCTTATTTCCCTTCGCATCACTGCCAAACGGTATGTCTCGATACACAAGGCCCAGATCCATCAACCGTCTCAATGGCCGTCCCAATGCCGTTTGCGGCACTTGCAAACGGGCGGCGATTTCCGATGGACGTTCCGTACCCTGCCCGATCAAGGCAAGAACGCTTGAGGCCTGGGCCGACCCTTCAAGATCATCTTTCAACACGAACGTCGGTTCGTCATGAAACAACCCATTGGGCGAGAACACCTCATCGCGAAGTGTTTTCCAGATCCGCCGTTCACCTTGGCAGACTTCCCAGTAGCGTGGGACCCCTCCCCAGACGGCATAATGCTCAAAACGTTCAATCGGCGTTGACTTCGGAAAAACGATCCGCAACCATTCAAAGTCAATCGGCTCGACCTTCATGATGACACGGCAACGTCCATACAATGGTTCCGATGCATTCAGCACCAACCCCTGCATCATCCACTGGGACGATCCACAGATGAACAACTTCTGTCCGGACCGACGAAGACCATCAGCG
>JAKSOY010000285.1 GCA_024405255.1 Kiritimatiellia bacterium | reverse complement strand
CGATTCTCGCGGACAACTACGGGATGACGAACATCTCGAAGATCCACGGCGCGGTCCTCTCGGCCTGGGGCTTCGCGGGCCTTGCCGGCAATCAGGCGTCGATCCTCGTCTCGGACAAGTGGGGCTTCGGCTACCTCGGCGTCGTCACGATGCTCGTCGTCTTCTACTCGCTCAACTTCCTCAACGTCGTCACGCTCAGGCGTTCGATGCAGCGGCGGTAAACGATGGACATAACCCATACAGACTGGATGCAGGACGGCCGTTTGGAAGGGTGGAATTGGGCCGTGCTCGTTGTTGTCCTGCTGATGATTGAAGTTATCATTGCTTGATTTTGAGATGAAATTGTCCAAGAAGGGCGGTTATAACCGTAATGCTCGGCATCGCCGCCAATCGCGGCGGTTTTGCGCAGAATGCCGACATTCCATCGGGGTGGGCGCGTTCGGCCAGATCAACTCTTCTGGCTGACGAGATTGCGGATCGAGGCGCGGCATTCGATGGGGGACATGCCCGTCGCCTTGCGGAAGTAGCGCGAGAAGTACCAGGGCGAATCGAAGCCGACGTCACTGCCGATGTCCGAAATCGGACGGTCCGTTGACTTGAGCAGGCTGGCGGCGCGGCGGATGCGAAGGGCGAGCTGGTATTCCAGCGGCGCAAGGCCCGTGTAGGCGCGAAAGACCTTGCGGAACATGGCGTAGGAAAGTCCGCGCTGACGGGCGATCTCGGCGAAGTCCAGCGTCTCGGCAAGGTGATGCCCGATATGAAGCTGGATGGCGCGGATCGTGCCATTGTGCGCGTGCTTGCTTTCCTGCGCCGTCGTTTGCTCGATGACGGAGCCGATGAGCGACAGGAAGCTTCCGGCGAGGGAGTAGGGCGCCGTCGTGCTCTCGGCGTGCGCTCGGTTGATCAGCCGCAGCAGGTCGTTTTCAAACCGTCCGCCCGGCTTGATGTTCAGGACGGTCGGCGGGGCGGGGAAGAACGGCGCGGCGATGAACTTCTGGCAGAACTTACCCGCGAAGCCGACATAGGCCTCGCGCCAGCCGGTCTTCGGATCGGGCTTGTAGCGGTGCCATTCGCCGGCGTGGAGGATGACGAGCGAACCGGCAGACAGGTGTATGCGCGTGCCGCGAGTGAATTCGATGATCCCCTTGCCTTCGAGAATGTAGAGCAGCTGGTGTTCGTCGCCAGTCAGCACACGTCCGTTTTCCCAGGTGAAGTAGTATTCGGTCGAATGGTAGGTGTGCGGATAGGGCTCGTGAGGAAGCGCGGTTTCGGTGCCCGCGCCCGTCAGGTAAAGTCCGAAGTTCGCATGCAGGGGATTTGGCTCGCAGTAGATCGTCTGGTTCATGGTTGGAATTATAGCACAGTTCAGTCGCAAATTGTGCAAGTCGTTCCAAATCTGCACATTGTCAACATGTCAGAGTCTATGGTACACTGCGCAACAATCGCAGGAAAAGAGAAACGTCAAAAGGAATATCAGAAATGAAAACAACCTTAATGCGTGTGCTTTTTGCCGCAGTCGCGGCAACGGTGTTGACGGGTCCGTGCGCGTTTGCGGACGAAACGCCGGCTCGTGAGCCGGAACGAATGTTGTTCTTGGGCAACTCAATTACGCGTCACGCGCCGCGACCGGACATCGGTTGGACGGGTGATTATGGCATGGCCGCGAGTGAGGAGTCGAAGGATTATGTGCATCTCATGGCGGCAGATGTCGCGACGCGCCAGGGCGTCGAGCCAGTGCTGCGAGTTCGTAACATAGCTGATTTTGAGCGTTCAATCCTGACGTATGATATTGATGCCGATGTCGACATTGCCGCCGATGTGACGTTCGCGCCGACTGTCGTTGTCATCGCCATCGGTGAGAATGCAATGACGCCCTCTACGGATTCGGAGAAGACGACGTTCAAAGACCAGATCAAGGCGCTTGCTTCGAAGTTTACGCCTACGGTCGCGCTCGACAAGATTGTCATTCGTGCGCCGTTCTGGCAGAACGATGTACAGGCCGCGCTCATGCAGGCTGCAGCAGGCGAATTGGGCGTGAAGTATGTTAATGCGGGACCGCTTGGCAGTTTCGCCGCCAACAAGGCGACGGGCCTTTGGTCGCACGCAGGCATAGCGAGTCATCCGGGCGATACGGGTATGCAGGCGATTTCCTCGTTGCTGATGGGTGCGCTTTATCCGTCGTCGGATACGCCGTCTGTGCCAGAAGTGGGTTTCGACACGCCGACGGTGACGGAGATCGGCACATATGCGGTGACAGAAGGAAGTGCGAAGCGGTTAACGACAGCCCCTTGTCTTGGAGGAGATGAGCTGCAGCGGCTGAGCACGCGCGAATACGTCCACATATTCAAGCATACTGGTGTATTCGCGGCTCCAGACGGAGCGGATATTACGGTCAGCTATTTAGTTGTGGGCGGCGGTGGGTCCGGCGGTTCGCTGATGGCGGCTGGCGGCGGTGCGGGTGCCGTGCGCGTCGGTTCGTTTGTCTTGTCTCGGGGGCGGTCTGTCAGCGTGACCGTGGGCAAGGGCGGCGTGCACAATGGGACGGCTGGTGATGCTGGTGAGAGCGGTACGGCGACCGAACTTTGGGAGGATGGCTATCTGATCGATAGAGCTGCTGGCGGCGGGGGCGGCGGTGGTTGGAACGGCGTCGCGAGTGGTAAGACGGGTGCGTCTTCTGGCGGCCAGGCCAACAAGAAAACGGATGTCGTTGCAGCAACTGACGGACATTGCGGCGGCGTCGCGCCAGACATCGTTCCTGGCGGCGGTGGCGGAGCGGGTGCGCCCGGACAGGACGGTGCTGCGGGAGCATCTGGTGCGGGTGGCGCGGGTGTCATCTGCCGCATCACGGGAGAGGCAAAGGTTTATGGTGCGGGCGGCGGCGGCGCGGCAAGTGCCAGCGATTATGGTCCGTTCACAGCTGGTGCGGGAGGATCTGGCATTGGTGGCAACGGCGGTGCAATCGAACAGGTCGGTGGAGATGCGGTTGCCAGCACTGGCTCCGGTGGCGGCGGTTCGAGTGGTTGGAATGCTGGCGGCAAAGGGTCTGACGGCATTGTCGTGTTTCGTTACGCAATTTCCAATGAGGGCGAGGAGGACGGATTGTTGCGGACTGATATGTATGTACAAGATGGCCTTGTCGCCATGTGGGACGGTATTGACAATGGCGGTGATGGAGTTCATGTGGATGTCGCCACGAGTGGGTGGATGGATATTGTCGGCGGCGTCGTGCTGACAAAGGCGAATGGAGAGCCTGTTACGGACGAAAAGGGAGTTTCGCTGGGAAGCAAGGTGCGGCTTGAGGTCTATGACGAAAACGGTCCGGCAACGGCTCTCGGTCGTGTGTTGGGCAGCACGGTGAAGACCATTGAAATTGCCGGTTGTGATGGAAATGGCGCGACGATTGCGCAGAATCAATATTTGTCGGCTTTGGCTGGGAAAAATTCGTCTCAGTATGGAGATCGGCTGTTCCTGTGGTATGGGGATGCCAATGCACCTCTTCTGGGGTCGATTCTCGTGCCAAATGCGTCGGACGGTGTTAGGTTTTATACCGGAAATGATTTTAGGTTGACACCGGGCAAGGCATTCTCCGCGGCTGCGGTATTCCCTTCTTCGGAGAAGTTCTTGCATTATTCAAACGGTAAACAGCTCGGTTCGCTTCAAATCGAAGCGTCTGCACGGGCGGACAAGAATTGCGCGGCGATATCGTTGCACGGATGGTATGGTCAGGATGGCACGGTGCCGCCAATCTACGTTTCGTCTATCCGCGTCTACAACCGGGCGTTGACGGCTCAAGAGATCGTCAGAAACCATTTAGTGGATGCAGTGCGCTTCAGGGGTGCGGCGGGAGATGTGCGTTATCAGGACGGACGTCTGCAGGTCCGTGTTCGCGCAACATCTTCCGATTCGGATGGATGCGTGGCCGTTGATGGAAATGAAGGCGTTTCCGCTGAGGCATGGGTCGATTTAGGTGCTGAAGTTACCATCGCACTGAAGCAGACGCCGGCGGGAAAGTCCTTTTACCGTTGGGCTGGTCTGTCCGACCTGTTCTACGATGAACAAGTGAAGATTTCGGCTGTTGCCCCTTGTGAGGTGACGGCTATGTTTGGCTCTAAAGATTGGACTTATGCAGACGGACGGTTAACCAATGGTGACTGGACGTTTGCTGCGGGCGGAGCGAGCGGATCCATCTCCGTCGGCAAACCCATCACGTCGGGCAGCGTTGGGCTTGTTGATTTATCCGGGGTTATAACCTGTTCGGACGGAACGGGAACGATTGTATCCTTGGCGGACGAGATGCTTCGTCTTAACGAAGCCCTTGAAAGCCTAAGAATCCCCACTTCCGTAACGACGATTCCCCAGCGAATGGCAGCGCAATGTCCGAATCTTGCTCGGGTCGTCCTACATGACGGGATCGTGAAAATCTGCCATCGAGCGTTTCGCGATACGCCGAAGCTCGTTTCTTTTACGCCGATGCTGCCGGGGAGCATCGCTGAAATTGGGGTTTATGCATTCCAATCGTGCCCCTCGCTAACGGAAACCGTGCGCATTCCTGCGGCCTTGACGTCGTGCGACATTGCTGATGCTCAGTTGAAGGACGCGGCTTATTTTGATCAGTCTGGATTCAAAGTTTTTGAGATAGCACATGGCGCCAACCTTCCCAAACGGCTTTTGGCAGGTGCGGTTGCGAGCATTGAAGAACTTCGTTTCGACGGCGCGGCATCATGGGTGTCGGGTGCGGACTTCAACAGTACGTTCGAGTTTGACGCTTCGCGCAACGAACGTGTAAAAATGGAGGTCCCTCCGACGTCGTTTTGGAACGCGTGGATGTCTAATCCGGACAATGTCGAGCCGTGGTCCAGTTGCTCCAAAGAAGACAGGCAGATTTATTTCGACGCGTTTGGACAGGATGCAAAGGTTCCCTTCGGCCTGACGAGGAGTGCGGCGACAAACCGTCGCATCTGGGTGCTCCGTCAGTCGGGGGGGCTTTTGATTTTTGTTTTCTGATAGGTAATCGAGGGGGTCTAAATGACGATGTTGGCAATCGCGGCACTGGCCGTGTCAAATGTGGTGACGGCGAAGTATGATGTCGCCGCCTACGTGTGGCCGGCGTATCAGCCCGAGCCGCGGTGGGCGGAGCTCGGC
>JAKSOY010000284.1 GCA_024405255.1 Kiritimatiellia bacterium | reverse complement strand
AATGCAGGTTAGTCGAGCGCGGGGCGTCAGCCACACACTCGACTAACCTATTACACGGGCGGAATCTCTATACTATTTGATGTTTGGATTCGCCTTCACGGACAACCTGTTAAAGAATATTCATATTCACGTTCCTTTCAAACATGCAGACGATTGTCCATTCCCGCGACACCCACCGACAATTGAACATTTGAATTTTAGGGCCCGGCAATGAATTTCTTCCTCAGCACTCAGCTTGGGCCAGCAGATCTTTGAAGATGGCATCGAGTCTGTTGTCATAATCGGTCTCGGCAGCCTTAAGAGCTACCTTAAGGTTCTCGGCATCAGCAAGGTGCCGTGCTTTATCGGCGTCATCATGATATTTTTCGATGCTGGCCGAGAGTTTTTTCTGCACCTCTTGCTTCAGACCCGCGCGAGAAGGATCCAACAGCCACTCCAATATGGCAACGCCTCTCATTTCCCGCGTACGCTTGCCGTCATTCGACGTACTGGCCAGAACGTTCTTGAATTTTCCGAGCAGTCCTTTCGTCGTCTCTTCATCTGCGAAATCCGAGACAAGCGCCTTGAAGGGCGTCTCAAGGTCGATGGGCGGCAGTTTCTCTTCAAAGTCCTGTTCCAGAGGTTCCATGGCCTCGAAGTGGATATCCTTCTGATACCAAATGTACACCGGCTTCTGCTCCAGGGCTTCACCTGTGAAAATGTCACGGTCGAACGTGGTGACTCCATACTGACCAGCTTCATCCGTCGTCGTCGTGAACACAATGACCGGTCGCTGCAGATGATGCGCCAGCACGGCCGACAGCGACATGTCAGCCTTCGCCCCACTGTCAAAACTCAATGACCTGTCAAGTTCTTCGAACAGGTGCGACAAGTAGAGTTCCCGCCCGTCCTTTGAAAACATCTTATAATTATCCTCTCCGGCAAAATCCTCCTTGCTCACGGCGGATTTTCCAGCCCTTACCTGCTCTTGGAGTTCAAGCACGGTCGCACGGAAAAGCTCTCGTAGCGCAGCCGCGTTCGCGTCCGAGTCTACCAAACCCATGTGGTGAAGAGCCGACAGGAAGAAACAGTGGTAAGCCCCGCCTCCGTTTTGCCTGAACCGTGAGAATCTGTATTGGCTGTCTCGATCCTCGTCGAGGCAAACTGTCTGACTGATATCATAAGTATTGGCCGTGGTTGACTTCCCCACGAGAGACTTCGCCAGCTGCTCGACACGACCATTGTACAACTCACCTGTCAAAAACGAATCGTGCTTTGGATCGATGAAGCGATTATGATCAATCACGCCCTTGTTATTAGAGAGACCGAGCGAGGGGCCTGGTTCCTGTACGGACTGTGCCTGTTTGGACGGCTCCTGTTTGAACAGCTCCAGCTCGGACGTCTCCTCTTCAGACGGCGCCTGTTTGAACAGCTCCAGCTCGGACGGTTCCTCTTCAAACGGCTTCCGCGGGAACGACTCAAGCTCTGAACGAAGGCGCTGAACCTCATTCACCACGACGATGATACAACGTGCCGTCAAGGGCGAATTGCCACCATCCTCAAACCCGGTCGTCAACCGCTTCACCGACTCCGGAATTCCATTCGGATACGACTCCTTCGGGAAGAGTTTGGCGATTTCTCGTGCAAATGCCTCCCGCGTTTCGGCATTGGACACCTTTGCAACAGACGCCCGTGAAAGCAACGCATAAGAACGGTCATGCTTCCGATCTCCCACTTGGGCCGCTCCCACCTTCCCGCCTTCGTCCATCCGCACCACCGCATCCTCGTTGCCGCTCAAGACCTCTGTCTGGGCGAACTCGACAAACTTGTTAAGACTTGCACTATTCTCGTTAATTCTCATATCATAACTCCTTCTGCCTCATCAACCTACAGTCTCGGCTTTTCCCAAGAAGAGATTCACGACACTTTCCACATTGCCGAGATGCACAATCGCCTCTTCCTTTAATCTTGAGACGACCTCTTTGAATGCCTCGAACCTCGCATCGACTTCCTTCTGATAGACCTTTGGTCCCTCTTTACTCAAATCAATGAGTTCATCCAGCAAACCAATGCGGCCAGAGGCAGTTCCCTTGGTGGATTGCGCCATCCGGTTGATGGTCTGAAGCTGCTCCAATGAAGTAGCTCTTGAATTAAGTGCGACTGACGACATGCCATTTTCCCTCTTTTGCTTTTTATGAACCAACCTTCTCCGGCGTCGAAGATAGTGTTCAATCTCTCTGATTATGTACGAAAAAGCAAAAGGTTACACCCCACCATCAAAAAACGCCGCAGAACGAAAAAATATTCTATCAAAACGAAATACCACAGTCAACAAAACAAAAAAACGCCAATACTCGGCGCAGTGAGCGGGGGCGGAACGTTCGCTCGTTCATTACCCCTATAAAGCTACAAAGCAGAACACGATACGTTCTTCAACGCGTATTCGACGAACCACCCGAGAGGAATCGGGCTCCACGCCCCTTTCTACATTTCTACATTTTCAATTTTACATTTTACATTTGGTAGACTTCCGCCTGCCAGCCATATTTTCGGGCGGCGACGACGTTGGGTTCCATGTCGTCGACAAAGAAGAGCGCAGAACCCGGCAAGCCGAGGCGTTCCTCCATCAGCGCATAGATCTCACGCTGGGGTTTGTAGAGGTGAACAAGACCCGACACCACCTCGGCGTCCGCCTCGGCCCGGTAGTCCGCACACCGCGGCACGAAGAGCTTTTCATGAAAATCGGGCGACATATTCGTGAGAATGCCGATTTTCTTGCCATTGGCCTTCAAGCGCCGCATCAATTTCAGCGTCTCCGGACGCAACGTGCGAATCCAGCCGACGGCATCGAGTTCCCACAGCGTCGCGTACTGTTCGGCGGTCAGGCCCACCCCCACGTCCGCGAAAATCCGCCTATACATCTCCTCGAAGGTGATGAAACCGCCGTCCCAAAGATGCCGATAGTTCTTCCATCCGGCGTCGAATCCCGCCCGATCGAGCCCAAGCCGCGCGCAATACGTGAACAGGTCGGGACACTCCAGCATCGAAACGGAGATCACACCGCCAAAGTCGAACACGACGCCCCGGGCTTCGGCCGTGCGCGCAATCCAGGTGTCGACAAACGCCTCTTCCTGTGCCGCGTCCATCGATTACCGCCAGTCTGCCGGCAAGGCCGCAATCACCGTCTCCACCACCTGGTCGAGCGTCAGCGTCGTGGAGTCGATTTCAAAGACGCCGTCCGCCTTCTTGAGCGGCGCATACTTGCGCGTGGAATCGATCGCATCACGCGCCAGTAGCGAGGCCTTCACGGCTTCGGCGCTCTGATTCGCAATGCCTTTGTCCACTTCCTCTTTCTGCCGCCGCATCGCCCGCGCTTCAGCCGACGCCGTCAGATAGAAACGCGCCGGCGTGTCGGGAAAGACCGCCGTCGTGATGTCACGGCCTTCAACCACAAGGTCGCCGAACGAGACGAGTCCGCGCAGAATCGCCGTGATGCGGTCGCGTACGGCTTTCACCGTGGCCACCTGCGAAGCGTGCGCATTGATCTCAGGCGTACGGATGCGGTCTCCCGGCAATTCCCCGTCCACATAGTAGACGATCGAATCGCCTTCCGCGCGACAGTCGATCACCACCCGGTCCGCAAACGCGGCCACGGCCTCGGGATCCGAGGTGTCCACGCCTTGAACAAGGCACTGCCAGGTCATGATGCGGTAGAGCGCACCCGAATCCACATGCAGAAAACCTAAAGCCGCTCCCACGCGCTTGGACGTAGAACTCTTGCCCGAACCGCTCGGACCGTCAATGGCAATGACTTTCGACATCTTCCGTTCCTTCCAAAAAGAATCTTCGACAACCCCTGCGGCGAATAAGCCAGATTCTGTTCCCCTTGCGGGTCCGATCATTCATCTAAGCAATCAACCCGGGACCTTATCGCGCGATACCGGGTCCTGTGGTGTTGTCCAACAGGACGAATGGTCATACGCGAACCGAACGGGTCGCCCGTCAGTCCCCTATTTGATCTTGCTCCGAGGAGGGCTTCTCGTGCGGGCGCGCTCTCGCGCAACCCCGGTGGTCTCTTACACCGCCCTTTCACCCTGACCCCCACGCCGGTTCCTTGCGGAATCAACGGCAGGGGCGGTCTGTTCTCTGTGACGCTTTCCATCTGCGGCGCTTGCCACCGCAGTCCCAGCCTTGACAACCGGGTCCTCTACCCTGCGGAGTCCGGACTTTCCTCACCCAATGGGCGCGACCGGTCACTCACAGGAATCGTCGAAGAAATCGAAATCTCAAAGATCGTTATACAGCAGACGGCCGCACATCGTGCATGCCGCACGCTGCTGCTTCTGCCCCTGCACCGCGGCCGCGGCATTGTGCTGCACGAGCTGCGCGATGAACGGCGGCTGCTTCATATGGCAGCCATCGCACACGCCTTCGCCGCTCAACGGCACCACCACAGGCCAACGCTTCGTACGCAGACGCTCATAGTAGAGCAGGAACTGCGGATCAATGCCCTTGACGGCTTCCGCCTTCGCCTTGCGCTCTTCACGCAGCTCGGCCAGACGCGTCTTCACGTCCGCCAGACGCTGGTCGAGTTCCGCAACTTCGTCGCCCATGCCGCCCTGCGCATCCAACACCTTCTTCTGGGCCTCCTGAACGCGCCGTTCGAGGTCGGGCAAATCGTCCTGCTGCAAGGCCAGAACACGGTTCTCGGAAGACTCCGCCTCGTGCTTGAGCGATTCCAGCTGAATCGTCGTCTGCTCGAACTCCTTGCCCGTCTTGCCGCCGAGCGAATCTTCCACCTGCTTCGCCTTGGCACGAATCGCCTCGGCATCCGCCTCCTCGTTGGCGATGCGCTTCTGCATGGCCTCGAGCTGGCTCTTCGCAATCTCCAGCGCAGCATTCACGCCCGCCAGACGCGCATTCTCACGGGACTTGCGCTGCGGAATATCCTTCTCCAGCTGCTCAAGCTCGCGAATCTGCCCATCGACATCCTGAAGATCAATCAGCGGTTGTATGACGTTCACCGATACTCTCCCTTTTCTAAACCTGTTGAAACGTAAAAAATTGAACTTATATTGTAGCGAAAACCGCCTCGCAAGTCAAGGCCGAACAACTTAGATTTCAATGCAATCTTGAGGTTGCAGAGTCGGCGAGAAAATGAGATAATAATAC
>JAKSOY010000283.1 GCA_024405255.1 Kiritimatiellia bacterium | reverse complement strand
TCTCGCGATGCGACACGCCCTCGCCAACCGGAATCCGCTCCTTGAGCTTCTCCTGAAAGGCGCGGCGAAACGACATGTCCGCGAAACGCTCCGCCGGAATGTCCGTCTCCGTCGCGATCATCCCGCAGCCGATGTCCACGCCGACCGCCGCGGGGATCACCGCGTTGTCCGTCGCGATCACGCCGCCAATCGGCATTCCATAGCCCTGATGCGCATCCGGCATCAGCGCCACATGGCCGAACACGACCGGATGCTTCGCGAGGTTCTCGGCCTGCTTCACCGCCCCGTCCTCGCAGTTCTCGCACCAGCTCTTCACCGGCACGGAATATCCCTCTTCAAACTTCTCCCACTTCATGGTTCACCTCCTTATATGCTGTTTGCATCGCCAAACCATATGCAAATACCATGCCAAAGATTTTACTGTAATCCACACCGAAAAGCAACCACGGCAAAACGCGAATCAAAGGCAATAAAATCAAACGATAATGCGAATCTATCGCAATTCCTTCATTTTCAGAACGGCAATCTCCTATCCATCAGCAATCAAGCGCAGAAAACTTGACTATCCGAAATTATAATTCCTATCAATTCAAAAAAAATCCGTCAGGCCAGCGATTAACAATTTCTAAAGTATTATAATACATTGGAAATTCTGCGGATGTCGCGGGCTCCACTCGCAATGCCGCTACCTTCCGCTGCAACAAGGTTCCCTCATGACAACATACTCCACCCTGAATGTGATATAATGTGCGGCATGAGAACGATGGAGAGCCCTGCTTCGCTCGATCTTAACCTGGCTCAGCGGGCTGATCGAAAACTTCGTCGGTTTGGGTATGACCTGAACCGCGTCTTGTCTGTCATTGTGAAGGTACGCGGGATCCCTGATTTCGTCTCAAACGAGGATGAGCCGCAGCCGATGGATCCGTTCGATCCGCGGATTGAAGCCGCAATCAAACAAGCCACCGTCAAGCGTGGCAAGGACGGACTCTACCACGCGGAGACTCCGGCGGCAGACGGATACTGGTCCGACGGCAAAACTCGCGCCGACGCACTCGCCGATCTTCGCGACAACTTGCGCTATCTCATTTCCGATCCGGTCAAGGTCAAGTTCTTCGCTTACAGCAAGCAGTACACAGCGGAAGCTCGTCCTACTCGCGAAGGTGGATTCTGGGCAACCGTTCCTGCGCTTGACGGTGCATCAACGCAGGGCGACACGATGGACGAGCTGAAGTACATGCTCATCGACCTTGCGAAGATCTACACGGAAGAGAAATGAAGCCGCAGACCTATCAAGTCATCGAAAAGATGCTGAGGGAAAACGGATTCCGTCTCGACCGATCGAGCGGCAGTCATTTCATCTGGAAGAATGACGTCACCGGCCGTTCCGCACCGGTCCCTCACCATAATAAACCTCTGTCCGTCGGCGTCGTCTATTCCATCTGCCGTCAGGCCGGCATTCCGAAGCCATAACCTGTTGCAAAATGGTCACAGAATCGGCCTCATGACAACGCTCGGCTTCTCGTAGTCCGCCGCGCTGCCGGTGTACAGCCCGCCGCGCGACAGCATGACGCCATTGCCAGACGAATCAGATTTTGCCATGTTACCACCTTCAGAAGGCAGGGTAGGGCTATCCGCTTGATGCAAATCATCTTTCGGGGCCAAGATACTCCCTGCCTTTTGCACATCCATCGCTTCAACAGAATAGATTCGATTATCTTGTCCTTGATATTCGTGGACAGTGATCTTTGCGACGTATGTGTTGCAAAATGGTCCTAGAATCGGCCTTATGACAACTCCACGGCCACCCAGGAGCCGACGTCATCCCAACCGAAAGTCGTCTTCGCCACGATGATGCGTTCGGCATGCTCCATCACGGCGTAGTCGACGGAGATGGCCCGCAGCTGCGGATAGAGCGCGTCAAGCGTCCGCTTCACGCAGTCGGACCCGGCAACTTCGCCGATCAGAGGCGCGATGTCGTTCGCATGCCTGCAAAACGCCTCCCGCATCACCGACGCCCGCCAGATGAACATGCCCGCGTTCCAGAGGAATCGTCCGGACTCCAGATACCTTTTCGCCGTATCGACGTCCGGCTTCTCAACAAAGCGCGCAACCTCCGCAAACGACGTGGACATCTTCTCCGCAGGCTCGAAGGCGTCTCGTTGCAAAATGGTCCTAGAATCGGCCTTATGACAACCTATGCGTTCACCAACTGTCTCGCGCTCGGACCGGAGGACGCGAACACGATCTGGCGGGCGCGGCATCCAGGGAAGGTGACGGTCGTCGGCGGACCGCTCGCGGAGCGAGCGGTACCCCTACAGGAATGTGGACAGGGGGTCGGCTCGCTCCGCGAGTCGACAAATCTGTGGGCGATTAATGTCCCCGATGGTCTGCGGGAACGATTTTCGAAGCCCGTTTCAAGCGGGGAGTTCCCCGTCTTTTCGGTCGACGGACGCTACATGATGCCGGCGCGGTGGCCGAACGGCGGCAAGTTCCACTTCATGAACAAGGAACGCTTCGTGTTGCAAAATGGTCCTAGAATCGGCCTTATGACAACGAAGGCACGCCGCCGCATCCACCGCCGACATGCACGACGACAAGTTCGATCGTGCGAGTGTCAGGCGGAGGGACAGCTTCCTTTCGCTCTAGCCGGTACAAGATCCTCGAGAGATTCCAGGCGATGATGAACGCCACGAGAAACAGGTTGATGCATAGGCAGATTTTATCGACTGAGAATTCCATGTTCCCTATTGCCTTTCAGAAGTTAGGTGTGGTATAATTTGCGGCAGTTGAGGCCACTCGGCATTGCCGCGCTTCGGGCGTTAAGTGCGAGGGCTCGCGAAAGCGAGAGCACCGCATAAGCAAGAGGAGTGGTCTTCAATTTTTCTCCTTCCACATCGTCTGGAACTTGAGTTGCAAAATGGTCCTAGAATCGGCCTTATGACAACGTCTAAACGATTGTAATCAACTTTGGGCTTGTTGGCAAAGGGCTTGACGCATGTTTCCCGTTTCGAAAAACACCCTGAAATTGCAAATCCGTCAGTCTGACGAAGGTCAATTTTGAGAGTTCGGGGGCGATTTTACAAATTCGCGCTTGATGCGTTTCGCAAACTTCCGTACTTGCACAAAAACGAACATAGAGCGATGGCTGGATAACATCAAAGCCATCCGACAGAAGACTTCGCTTGAACTCTTGAGCCTGCTTGCGTTCCACCTTCGAACGCAAAGACACGTCTTGAAACACCAACAGCCAATAGCCTCGGCTCTTCTTTATCGATTCATACGTCATAGTCTTTATGCAAACTCCGGCAATAGAACATCCTCTGACTTCTCCGTCAAAACATCCGCCAGCGACTGTGCAGTTCTGTCGAGTGCCAGCGCAAGCGGATAGCAAAGCCCTCCAACCGAAACATCGCATCCGACAACATTCAACAGCTCATGCTTAACCTGTCCGTCCAAATTCATCCTCGACCAATTCTTGCCAATCGCTTCAGGAAGTCCAAACACAATCTCGTCTACGAACGGACGATAGGGCTCCATCATGTCATCTGCAAGTGCAAAAGCATTTGACCGATTGGAATGATGGATTCCGCACACGCAAAGCAACCCCGCCTTGACCAATGCCCGAGCCATTGCTGCACGCACAATCGCATAGCCATAATTCAATGCCGGATTGGGCATCGGGTTAATCGCATCCGACGAATTCGTACGCACAATTCCACGCAAACGGAAATACTCCGCCGCCGCAACCGCTTCCCGATTGTTTCTATCCGCGAGCAAAACACCTCTCGCCAGCGTATTCAGTCTCGCCCAGCCAACCGCGCCTATACGTTTCAACGCTTCAGCCTGATTCCTGATTTTCGCCTGGACAACACGTTGCCAAATACGATCTTTCACCTTCTGCGACAACAATAGCTGAGCCGTCGTCACCGACTGCGTCAGAACATTTCCCGAAAAAGGCAAGGCAAAACCTATCGGCATATGCCGCTCATCACAATAGACAACGGCAACGCCGACAGATGACAACAACTGCAAGGCATAGACCGAGATTCGCGAATGGACCGCCTCCAACATGACCAGCCCAAGATCTTCGACCGGGCAGGTGAAAGTCGGCTGCCCGTCATGAAGAAACTCAAGACGATCTAAGTGAACATGAACAACACCATCTGATTCAAAGCAAACAACTCGTTTCATCCTTCCTTCAATCTCAGCTACTCATGCACCCCAAACCCACCTATGACTTCCTGATTTGTCGTATAGTGCAACGTTTCCTTCTGCACCCCAAGGCCCCAACTTGGGTGCCATACCAGATCTTCCCAGTACGCCCCTACTTGCTCTAGCTCCTTATGCCCTCCCACGAACACGTTCAGTGGCAGAAGCAGCTGGTCGGCAAGATGCTTTTCGCACGCCTTGTCCGCCTTCAGGAAATCGCGCACCGCCGCCACGACCTCGTTGCCAACCGCCTTCCGCGACTTGTCGTAAGTGCCGACGGACGAGAACACGACCGAGCATCGTTCGTAATCGAGCTGCACGTAGCAGTAATTGCCCGGACCGAATGCCTCGACGGTACGTACCTCGGACTTGAGGTCAAGTTCCTTCAACTGCTTGCCGACGATGCCGACTTCCGCTTCGGCGATCCCAACCGGCAACGCCGAGACAACGCCCACGACCTTGCCGCCACGATACGCGCCAAGTTCACGCAAATCGAAGAAGTCGATCTTCTTCTCAGCATCAAACGGCCAGATGCGCAGCTTCACAACGCCACCCGCCGCCGGATAGAACCCCGACTGCACAAGTTCCGCCTCGATCTTCGCGCCCATGCGCCTAAGTTCCGGCAGGTACGTCTCGGCAAAGAACTCCCAGATCGGCGCGAACGGGACATGCGTGCCGCCCGTGATTGTCACCGTCGAGGGCTCGTCCGCCTTCAGCAGAACTGGAATGACCGTCTGCGCGACCAGCGTCACGCTTCCAGCCGTGCCGACGTCGAAGCGATAGTCTCCGCCCTTGATCGGCCCCGGCTTGAACTCAAGCTCCATCGAGCCGACGCCCACCTCGGAGACCTTCGCCCCGCAGATTTCGGCGACCGCCTTCACGCATGTCAGATGCTGCCTCTTCAGTCCCGGCTTCGCCCGCCCCGCGCGAATCTTCCTGAGCTCGATCTCCGTTCCCGTGATCGCGCTCAAGCTCAGCGCCGTGCGGAGAACCTGTCCTCCGCCCTCGCCC
>JAKSOY010000282.1 GCA_024405255.1 Kiritimatiellia bacterium | reverse complement strand
ATGGCCGCGGACGTCGCCCGTTTGCGGACCGACGCCCTGGACGCCTCCATCAAGGAGGTGTACGACGAGTTCCCGTTCGACCTCCTGGATTCGACGATCTTCAGCGACGAGTACGTCGACAAGTTCTACACCGGGAGAAGAGCCGGGGACCACGACAGGGTCAAGGCCGCAGTCGGGAGTTTTCGGCGTGATCTTGCGGAGCTGAAGGCCGCCTTGGACGAGTGCCGCAAGTGTGAAGACCAGGACCAGCTTGAGATAGCCCTGAGCCGAGCCAGGACGGCCGCGAGCGCCCTCACTCAGGCGAACTATGGCATGGATCTGGGTTCTCATATTCGCGCCTGCAGCGATTCCGCCGCTTCCGTACTGAAACGTCTCGCGTTCATAGACTTCATGAACGCGAACAGGAATGACGTCCAAATCCTCCCGACGCTGGTCGACCGTTTCGAGAACATGCTGAAAAGGGCCCAGATTGCCAAAAATGCCGATGACCAGGATCTGATCTTTGTCGACAAGGAGTTGCTGGCCCGTGTCCTGGACGGGTCGTGCGGATTCTCCACGGCGGTTTCGGTCGGCGCCTGGGGCGCAGACGTGAAGTTCCTTGAAGAGGGGATTGACGACCGGAACCTGGTCGGATGCCGCGAGCTCGGCAAGGGAGCATTCAACAAGGTCACGCTGTGCACCTATCGCCTGGAAAACGGGGAGACGGTCCGGCGCGTTTTCAAGCCGGAGCTGCCCGCGCGGCACGGTTGGACCGAGGCCTATGCGGCCGAGAAGGAATTCGGGAGGAAAGGGTCCTTTCAGCAAGTGGCGATGGCCAACGTCACCTCGCGCAAAATGGCGGAAATCCTTGGCGTCGGCAACGCCATCGTCAAGGCCCACCTGGGTGTGCATGATGGCCGGTTCGGGCTGATGATGGACGTGGCCGATGGAGCCTTGGGGTCGGATCTCATCGGCTGGATCTCGCATCCTCCGAAGAACCCGGAAAAAACCATGGTCGGAGAGAAGAGCCTGAAGGACCTGTGGGACATATTCTCCAGCGAGGACGACGGGCAGGCCAGGATCGTGCTCGGCAACCTGCGCCACGCCATGACGGACCTTGAGTGGGTTGATCACATCACCGGGCAGACTGACCGCCATGCGAGCAATTACATGGTTTCCGTCGGCGAGGACCTTTCGGTGCGGGTGGTCGGCATCGACAACGACTTGAGCATGACTGAGAACGTGGAAGAGCAGCGGGCCTATCCGACTGCGATTTCGCAGGAGTCCTACGACAAGTTGAAGGAACTTGACGAGGCGCTTTACAAAGCCGACGGACGGCCGCGTCTCAATGCCACGGAGATTCTCTCCCAAAAGCTGGTGGAGAAAGACTGGCCCGCCCACGACCTGTCGCCCGAGCAGCTCAAGGCGATGGTCACGCGCATCCACAACGCCTTCGTGGCCGCGGATTCCCCTGACTGCGAGAAGATCCAGGACAACGACAGTTGGCTGGACATGGACGAGTTGAAGCCGAAGTACTTGGACCGGCGGGAGAGGCTGAAAGACGAACGACTCGATCTTTTCTCGCTTCACGGCATCAAGGCTCACATGTTCCCCTCGGAGCACGGTCCCTTTGCGGACCTGGAAACTGACGTCATGAAGGAAAATCGGAGACGGGGCGAGCGTCTGCGGGGCATCTTGAATGACCAGGAGAAGGTGCAGCACATGGTCGACAGCGCCAAGGAAGGGAAAGGGGATGAGGCTCCCGCGGTCTCGGAAGCCGAACTGAGGGCCTATTTCGACTTGATGGCGAAAGCCCCGGCCAAAGCCGTTGTCTCCCTTGCAGAGAAGATGGATGACGCGAACTCGAAGACAATCGAGGACGCGATCGTCCAGTTGGGCAGGCGGAGGAAGAAGGCGCTCATTGAAAAGCTGCGCGCCTTCAAACCGTCCGATGTTCCTTCGTTCGAGAACGATCCGTTCGTGCAGCGCTGCACCCCCCAGTACTTCCGATTCGACAGTGGGAGTGCGGAGGTGATCGGGTTGCATTTTGCCATGGCTCTCGCGGCTGTCAAAGGACATAAACCGCCGCTCGCCGCGCAGAAGCTCGCGTTGCTCGAGACAGGCGGTGCTCTTGAGCTGGCGCCGTTCGTCAGCGAACTGCTGGATGAATTCAAGAAATCGGAAGGCGTGGGCGGTTCTCTGATTGCCGAGGCCCTCGTCTCGGAGCTCGAAAAAGAGGAAACAGGCGATGACTTGGACGAGGCGGAGGTCGGACGCCTCCGGCGGTTGGTGGCCAACAAGCTCAGGGTCAAGCCCGAGGAGGTCCTGAAGCCGGAGGAGGTGAAGGGGATGACCGAGGAGCAGCTGGACCAGTTCAAGACGGCGTGCGCGATCACGCCGTCCGGAGAGGACTATTATGCGCAGGTCAAGGCGAATTATGAATGGTTAAATGGTTAAAAGGATGAGAAGTCATGGAATTTGAAGAGTTGCTGAAGCCGCTGGCGGCGGCGTGCGGGGTCGACCGGCTGGAGCCGGACGAGACGCACATGGTGCATCTCGGAAAGGACGGGACGGCGCTGACGATCGTCGGTGAGCCCGAGACGCGCACGGTCGTCCTCTTCTCCGAACTCGGCGACCTTCCCCTGGAGGGACGCGAGGCCTTCTACGAGGTGGCCCTGAAGGCCAACTGGCTCTTCCAGGGCGGCGCCGGGGCGACGCTTGCGATCAATCCGGAGTCCGGCGCTCTGGCGCTCAACCGGGCCCTGCCGATGGATGCGCTGGACGGCGAGAGCTTCGTCGAGGTCGTCCGCGGGTTCCTCGCCGTGCTGGTGCGGTGGCGCAAGCTCGCCCGCGACTGGCGCGGCGCCGTGGAAGACGGCGCCGTGCCAGGTGAGTCGTCAGGTGAGGATCCCTTTGCGGCTTGGCGGAACGAGCAGATTATAAGGGGCTGAAGGGTCGAGAAGTTGAGCGATAGAATCGTTAAAATGTTGCGAGATGGGTATTGATCTGAGCAGTTTTCGGACGGCTGTTGCCGGAAACGGACAGTGGCTGTCGGTACAGAGCGGCGACATGTCGAAGGTCGTCGGCAGCGCCGGGAAGCAGGAGATCGACGTCTCCGACCTCAAGGTGGCGCAGGGCCCGGACGACATGAACAAGGCCGCGAACAACATCTACATGCGCGGTCAGCTGCTGGAGAACATCCGCAGCAGCTTGAGCGGCATGGAGCAGACCCAGGCCGTCAAGGACTTCATGGCAAAGGCCGAGAAAACGCTCTTCGGCGAACTCAAGGACGGGCAGTACGGCGTGGACACGGCGAGTCAGGACCTGTCGAGCGCAACGGTGAAGGAGTTGCTGTCTCAGTTGGACAGCTTAACGGGAACGACCACGGTTGAGGTCAAGTCCGGGGGGAACGTTCAGGTCGACGAATGGCAGATGGTGGACATGGCGGAAGAGGACCTGACGACGGCGCAGAAGGATCTTCGCGAAAAGTGTCCGAACGCGACCGGCAAGCAGATATCCGCGCTCATCGACCTGGATCGCACGGGTCTTGCGAACTGCCTGGGTCTTTCGGGCTCTGGCGCAATGCAGCTCCAGGTCCAGTCGGTCAAACCGTCCGAAATCGAGGGCTTCCTCGAATGCAGTGTCTCGGGGCCGAACAGCCAGACCTACGACGTCCTTGTCGATCAGGCGGGCGTGTTCTTCAACAAGGATCAGCTGTCCGCAGAGCAGGTCAAGGCGGCTTATGACGAGTTGGACGGTGCCATGGATGGCATCGTGATTTCGACGAACAGGCATGCCGTCGTAAAGTCCTTTGCCTATTCTGACGTCAAGGTCACCAGCGATCTGCTGAAAGCAATCGCCGGCGTTGAGATCGACAGTGGGGATGTACTCAGACTGGGAGCGGGTCATGTCAAGGGGGTGTTGGTCAACAAGTTGCATGCGGCGCTTGATCAAACGCGGACGCAACGCACGCCTGGCAGCAGCGTTCAGGAAAACATCGTATCCCTGTGGAAAGCGCTTGGGATCAAGGCGCCCGTGCCCAAGAAGAACGATCCCGCCTTGGTCAAAAAGTTCTTCACCGAGATGCAGCGGACGGTGGTCGACGATCATTTGGACGCGTTGAACGTGGGCATGGGCGGAAGTCGGGAAGACAAGAGGCTCCGGGAGGACATCTTCAAGTTTCTGACACTTCCTCCCGATGCGGACGAATACGAAAAGGCGGAGGGCAGACTTGGATTCGAAGAAGGGAAGAATGCTGTTAACGGAAAGCTTCTGGAACAGTTTTTTGTGCAGGCCTGCGAAGTCGACGGCGTTCCCTACGACGTACGCCTGAAGTGCCTTCAAGATCCGTCGTACATTCCGGGTAAAGACGATTTCTTCGTTGTCCCCGCTCCGGACGAGGACATGAAAAAACATCTCTTCAAAGAAGTGCTCGTCCTTAAGAATGAAAAGGGCGACACAATAGAGGCCTCGCAAGTTTCGTACCAGCACGATTCCAATGTCCTCGATGAAGCCCGTCAATATAAGGGTTATAAACCGACTGGGGAGACGAAGATTGTTTCCGCAAAAAAGAACTGCGTCATTTTGAAGGACATTGTGGTGGACAAGGACAAGGAGACTTCATCGACGAAGTTTTCGGATGTCGATGCCGATCTCTATGAAAAGGAGAAGAACACCACATACGCGAAATCCGATCTGGTTCGGTCCGTCAGTTATTATCCTGATATGCTTGAATCACTCAAAAATTTGGGAACTTCGCGCTATCTGGGCATTCAGTTCAAACTGACAAGGCCGGTTAAGCCGAAGCAGTCGGAACAGGAGTCAAAGGATCCGAGGCCGACGGAGCTTGAGACGGTGAGGATCTTCGCCCCGCAAGATAAATCCGTTGCCCCGCAAGATAAATACGTCACTGATGCTGACAAGGTCGAAAAGAGCATCCAACCCCTCAAGGACGAGCAATTCTCCGATGCGCAGATCTGTCAGCTGCTCTTGTACACGAACAATGGTTACCTTGCGTCGCTCAGTGGATTGGGGATGCAGTGCAACGGAAGGGAGACGGTGTTTGAGATCTCAAGGGATGCGAATGGCGACATGCGTGTCGTGGGGCGGACTCCCTCGACCCGTTATGCGGGTTTGGCAAAGGCCGGAGATACGCATCGGCTTCTGATGCGCAAGACGGAAAACGACGTTGTCAACGAGTTCGTTATCAGACAGGACGGTTCCGCCAAATTGGAATCGATCAGGTTCGAACAGAATCCCGAGAGGAAGGGCCGGACAAGCCTGATTGCGTTGTAAGGGTTAAAGGTTTAAAGGATTAAAAAGTTATGGAGTTTGA
>JAKSOY010000281.1 GCA_024405255.1 Kiritimatiellia bacterium | reverse complement strand
GTGAATCGAACGAACTTCGAAACGTTCATTTGCAACCTTGAAGGAGGCGAGCATGAGTACAGCCAAAAGCGTGATTGAAATCTGGCTCTGGGGCGGTCCGAGCCAGCTGGAGACATTCGACCCCAAGCCGAATGCCTCCGCCGACTACAACAACGGATTGAAGTCCATCCCCACGAACGTGAAGGGGATGGAAATCCACCAGTGGTGGCCGAATCTTGCGAAGTGCGCCCATCTCTATTCGCTCATCCGCACGATGACGCATCCGCATTTCGGGCACGAGACGGCCACCTATCTGATGCAGACGGGACGCAATCCCGGCGGCGGCGACGTGTATCCGGCGATCGGCGCCGTGATCGCGATGATGAAGGAGAAGGAGTATCGGGGCGATCTGCCGCCGTTCGTGATCCTCACCACGGCGAAGGGACGCTTCAGCGAAGTGGGCTTTCTCGGCGACCGCTACGCACCGCTGGTGACGGGCGGCAATCCGACGGCGGCGCAGTTCGTGGTGGACGGCATCGTGCCCCCGGGCGGACTCACAAACGAGGAGATCGAACATCGGTTCGACCTGCTGCGCGAGGTCGATTCCTTCACGACGAAACAGGACGACGTGTTCGAGGCGTTCGAGTCCGCCGGCGTCGCGGCGCGCAAGGTCATTGAAGGCAGCGCGGCGAAGACCTTCAACCTCAACGAGGAAACGCCGGAGACGCGCGACCGCTACGGCCGCAGCTGGATCGGACAAAGCCTCTTGGCGGCGCGTCGTCTCGTCGAGTATGGCGTGCCGTACATCACCGTCAACGTGAGCGGCTGGGATTCGCACAAGCGCCACTTTGAAACGATGGAACGGCGCACGGGCGAGATGGACAAGGCGCTCGCTGCGCTTCTCACCGACCTGGCGGACAAGAAGCTGCTCGATTCCACGATCGTGTGGGTGAGCGGCGAGTTCGGCCGCACGACGAAGATCGACCGCAATCCGCCGTGGAACGGCGGCCGCAACCACTACCCGAAATGCTTCAGCGCGCTCGTGGCGGGCGGCGGATTCAAGGGTGGTCGCGTGGTGGGCGAAAGCGACGAGACGGCGACGAAGGTCGTGAAACGTCCCGTCTCGCCCGTCGACTTCCTCGGGTCGATCTATGAACGCTGCGGCATCGATCCCGATGGCCCGATGCCCAACAACGCCGGCAAGAAGTTGACCATCCTGCCGAAGGCGACAGGTGGCGAAGGTCGTTTGCGAGAGCTCTATTGAGGTGACAGATCATGAAGTATTCGCGTAGAGGGTGGTTGGCAACGTCGGCTTTGGCGCTTTTGGGCGCGACTGTCGGACAGGCGGAAACATGGGTGCAGGGGCCGCGTCTTGCGCCGCCGACCCTGCCGGTCGACAAGAAGACGAAAGTGGCGCTGATGGTGGGGCGCGGGGCGATCGGTGCGTGCTTCAACTGGATGCAGCTGCTGAGCTTCTGTCCGCAGATCGAACTCAAGTTCGTCGACGGCAAGATGATCCAGAATGGGGCGTTGGACGACCGTGACGTGTACGTGTGCCCCGGTGGGTACGACCGCCAGATCTATGCGGATATCGGACAGAAGGGCGCCGATGCGATTCGCGCCTTCATCCGCAACGGCGGCTGCTATCTCGGCACCTGCGCGGGCGCGTTCTTTACGCTTAACGACGCGAAGGGCTACGCGCTCGCCCCGTGGAAGCAGGATCCGGCGAACAGCAATTTCGCGCATGGACACGCCCAGATCGCGATGTCCATCACGCCGCGCGGCAGCGAACTGATGGGCGTGCCGAGTGCCGGGCGCTTCGTGTGGTACTGGAACGGTCCGCTGATGATTCCGGCGCCGATCGACGGCATGAAGACCGAAGTGCTGGCCACCTACAGGGGCGACATCCTGATGGATACGAAGCAGCTGCTGCGGCAGGCCGGCTATCCGGCGATGGTGAGCGTGGAGTACGGCAAGGGGAAGATGGTCGTTTCGAGCTGCCATCCTGAAATGTCGCCGCGCACATACGACATCGTTGCGGGTGTGTTCAAGTATTTCACGGGCCGAGCCCACGAGTTCCGTCTGCCGCAGCGCCAGCACAAGGGCCTGCAGGTGGGCTTGTATACGGGACAGATCTGCGGCGTGAAGACGGCGGAGACGCTGATGAAGATCTCGCTTCTGCCGGGAGTCAATGCGCTGTCGGTTTCGTCCTGGAGCATTCGCGACGGCGCGCTCGGGTCCGTCGACGTGGTCGTGTTCCCGGACGGCAATCCGGCGAAGAACATGGCGGAGAGCCTGGCGAAACAGTTCAAGGCCTTCCGTGCGAACGGCGGCCGCTGTCTCGGCTGGGGCACGGGCCTTCAGGCCGGCGCATCGCTCGGCATCGAAGACGTGAAGAGCGGCGACGGCGCAGTCACCCGCATTCTCGAACTGCGCTGACAATCGGTCTGCGAGCGGGTGATTTGAACGCATGTCGCTTCGCGACAGGCCGAAAGACGATGTGGCATAAATGAAGGGCAAAGTGTGTTTCCATAAGTGAAATGGACGTCCTGTGCGCGTGTCGTCCCGTTCCTCGCCTCCACCCACACGGACGGACACGGTACAGGGGCGTTCGGCGCGCAGGAGGTTGAAAAACGGGTTTGAAATCTACTGGTGAAAAAGCGCCGTGCAATCCACGGCGTTTTTTGATATACTAACGGTGCTTCGTTGAGACGGCCGAGAGGTCGGGATCTTCGGAGCAAGACATAGGTCGAGAACTGGCAGGAAGGGACGCACTCCGTTGCGTCCGCGTCACGCATATCGTGTGACCGCCTGGTAGGGTCATGCATCCCGCATGACCGCAGCCGCCCCAGCCCACCCTCGGCCGCATTGACAATTTTGCGTAACTGCAAACTGGCGACCATCTGAAAGCCTGAGAAACTTCGGAACAAGTATGCCAAGTCTGCGAGTGCGCGTCCCTCTGGGGCGCGTTCATTCGGCTTGGTTCATATACTTGTTCAGGCTCTCTCAGGCGCCTCAGATGGTTATGGATCGAGGTGAGGGACGTTAGCCCCATTCTTCTTTTCTCCGTTCGTTCGCGGAAACGCGTCACAAGGATGAAAAGAAAGAATGGCGAACAGCAATCTATCGAAGGCGAAGAGCGTGAAGAACGACGAGTTCTACACGCAGTACAACGACATCCAGAAGGAAGTCAACGCCTATCTCGACTTCAACCCCGATACGTTCCGTGGCAAGAAGATGCTGTTGCCGTGCGACGATCCGGAATGGAGCAAATTCACTCGCTTCTTCGCCGAGAACTTCGAGCTGCTTGGTCTGAAGAAACTCATCTCCACAAGTTACGCGGTGGCGAGCAAGAAGGTGAAGGCGTTCTATCAGCCGACGCTCTTCGAGACCGAATCGCCGCAATTCGACCAGTCGAAAACTGAAGTGCGCGGCAAGATATTCGTCCTTGATCACGATACGAACGCCAACGGTCGCATCGATCTCGACGATCTCGAATGGCGGTATCTCGAAGGCGACGGCGACTTCCGCAGCTCGGAAGTCTGCAAGCTCCGCGACGAGGCCGACATCATCGTGACGAATCCGCCGTTCTCGCTCTTCCGCGAGTTTCTTGCGTGGATCATGGAGGCGAAGAAGCAGTTCCTCATTCTTGGAAACAAAAATGCCGTTTCGTACACAGAAGTATTTCCACTGATAAAATCAAATCAGATGTGGTCGGGTGTGACAGAATGGGCGGGCGGAATGTGGTTCGAGACCAAGGATCCAGCGGATGTGGACAAGGTTGTTGATGGTATCAATATGAAGAATGTTGCGTCAGTGTGGTTTACAAATCTTGATCATGGGCGACGCCATCGTCCCCTTGAATTGATGACGGAAGCGGATAATGTCAAATATTCACGGCATAAAGAGATCAGAGGGATGGGCTACTTCCGCTTTGAGAACTATCCGGCGATTGAGGTTCCGTATACTGATGCCATTCCTGCCGATTATGAGGGTGTTATGGCCGTGCCGAGGTCTTTCCTCGACAAGTATTGCCCCGAGCAGTTTGAAATCGTTGGAATCGCTGAAGGCGAGTCGGGTAAAGAACTGGGGTTGAAGGCCGTGCCGAAGGAACTGAAGAAGCTCAACAAAAGTCTTCGCGACGGGCAGCTCTACTACATGAAAGACGGTTATCCCGAAAAACCGTTTGCCCGCATCCTCATCCGCGCACGGAAATCGAAGGGGAAAATGTCTCACGCGGAGAGCGCAGAGAACGCGGAGGTAATCCGTGAATCCTGTCTGAAGAAAGGTACGCAACAATGAAGACCGAATTGCTGACCGATGTTACGGTCGAGGATATCTGCAAGGGGTTCCAGTACAGCGAGCTAGAGGGCAAGGGGCTGTTCGGCTGGGGCGGGAAACTCGTCATCCAGCCGGAGTACCAGCGCAACTACATCTACGCCGACGGCAAGCGAGATGTGGCGGTGGTCAATTCGCTCTTGAAGGGTTATCCGATCGGGCTTCTCTATTTCGTCAAGACGGCGGATGGCAAGTACGAAGTGTTGGATGGTCAACAACGCATCACGAGTGTCGGGCGCTTCCTTTCGGACAAGTTTGCCTTCCTCGGTGCCGATGGGCACGAGCGCAACTTTTCAAGTCTCGCCGCCGACCAGAAGGCACTCCTCCTCCAGACGCGTCTCACCATTTACATCTGCACGGGCGAGGAGAGCGAGATCAAGGAGTGGTTCAAGACGATCAACATCGCCGGCATTCCGCTCAACGAGCAGGAACTGCTGAACGCCATTTATTCGGGTCCGTTCGTGACGGCGGCGAAGGAGGAGTTCTCCAACTCTATGAAGCCGCTCCTCCAGAAGTGGAAGGCGTATGTGAAGGGGAACGAGAAGCGGCAGGAGATTCTGGCGGAGGCGCTGCGGTGGGTGGGCCTTGGCAACGTGGACGGCTACATGGCACAGCATCGGTTCGACACCGACATCCGCGAACTTGCGACCTATTTCCGCACGGTCATCGACTGGGCGGGTATGGTGTTCAAGGGCGTTGAGGACGAGATGTGCGGACTCGACTGGGGGCGGCTCTACGAGACCTACCACGCGAACGCCTACGATCCCGAGGTGGTCTGGGAGCGTGTCAAAGCGCTCTACGCGGACGATTTCGTGAAGAACCGACGCGGCATCTTCGAATATGTCCTCGGAGACGAGAAGGACGCACGGCTTCTGGACGTGCGCGTGTTCGAACCGAAGGAAACGAAGATCGTCTACGCGAAGCAGACGGCCGAGGCGGAGAGAGAAGGCGTGTCCAACTGCCCGCTCTGTGCCGTTGGCCACGATGCGAACGCGAAGCGCATCTGGAAGTTCAACGAGATGGACGCCGACCATGTCACGCC
>JAKSOY010000280.1 GCA_024405255.1 Kiritimatiellia bacterium | reverse complement strand
CTCGGCCAGTATGTGACGGGCACGTTCATTGCCACGTCGGAATCGCGCACGATCTCGTTCACGCCGTTCACCGACTCGAGCGTGCAGAGCGCTTCACAGGTCAATGCCATCCAGGTGCGCGACCTTACACCGGGCATCATCGCGTGGGAACAGCCGAAGAACGTGACGGCGGATTCGGACGTGCGGACGGACGGCGATCTCCTCTACGCCTATACGCTCTCCGATCGCAGCGTCGAGGTCAATGGCGTTCTCTTCCGCAAGAACAACACGTCCGCCCAGGGCCTTGGCAAATCCATTACGCTTTCGGACGATGTGGCGCTGAACAATTCGGCTTTTTCGCAATCGGGTTATGCCACGGCGAATGTCTCGGCCAACTACACGTATCTTCTCCGCGGAAGTGTGTTTACCGAATCGGGCAACATCGGCCTGCGGTTGAACGGTCTGGTGACGGGCGCGCGGTATCTCGTGCAGATTTGGACCAATGATTCGCGTGGCGATGGTCCCTACCGCAACTTGATTGTCGATGGCGGCTGTCGTCTGTGCGAACGTGCGTCGGGAAACTTCGGCCAACATGTGACAGGTACGTTCACGGCGGAAGCGACCACGCACGATATCCGTCTCTCACAGGGTGGCACAGTGCGTAAGGAAAACGGGTTCCTCGCGACCCAGATCAATTCCATCCAGGTACGCCGCATCGGGGGCGGCCCGAGCGCGACGATCGAATGGCACGGAACCGAAATATCGCAGTTCGACCCCGATGTTCGTAACGACGGCACGCTCCTCTATGCCTACACGATGAGCGGCTCGACCGCGACGATGAACGGCGTTTCGTTTGCTGCGGCTGGCGCGTCGCCGAAGACCGATGTCAACGGCGATTTGGGATTTGCGAATATGACTGGGGGTTTCAAGTGCTTTTTCGATGCTACCGACACGGCGAGTTCGGCCGGTTACCATGTGATTTTGAAGAACGCCTGGTCGTCGCCGAATTCGCAGGATGCCACGGTTACGCTCAAGCGCCTCGTCCCCGGCCACCGCTATCTCGTGCAGCTCTGGGTGAACGATTTCCGCGACACGCCCGGTCTTATCCGCTACCAGACGCTTGACGATTCCGTCGATCTCAGCTTCAAGAAGACGACCGGCGCGCCCTCGCGCGGTGATTACGCAGTGGGCCTCTTTACGGCTTCGGCGGCGACGCAATTGATCTACATCAAGTCGAAAACGCGTTCATCAGTGGCCTCCGCCGCGCAGGTGAATGCGATCCAGGTGCGTGACCTTGGCGTGATCGAAGGCGTGACGACGGGTGTGAACGAAGAGTGGATTTCAGAGTCCGCTTATGTGAAAACGGGGGTTGGCACGGCCACGCTTCCGGCGTCCGATCCCGTTCCATCAACCGTAATCGCCGGCAAGGGTGCGCTCTCCCTCGCCCGTGCGGACGGCATCGCGGAAGGGGGCGACCTCATCGTGCAGGCGCCTGCGAGCGTGACGCTCGCGGCGGGTGCGGAACCAGTCCTTTCGCGTCTCTGCGGCACGGGCACGCTCGCCTTCAGCGGCACGCTGGAACTCGCGAATGCCGGCGTGGCCGCGTTCGACGGAACTCTCAACGGTTCTGTAACGGTGCGCAAGACGGGTGCGGCGGACTACTTCCTCGGTTGCACCTGCACGGGCGCGCTTGCGCTGGACGCGCAATCCGGCTGCACGTGGCTCAAGACGACGGCGGCGAACGGTCTCACGCTCGCCATTGCCGAGGGAGCCTCGGTCGATCTCGCCGCGCAGACGAAGGCGCTCACGCGTGTGACGGGCGACGGTACGCTCATGGACGGCACGCTCACGGGAACGACCACGATGGCCGGGGCGTTGAAGCTCGCTGATGTCTCGTTCGCGGACGAAGCGGGGCTCGTTCTGGAAGGGGCAAGTACGCTCGCCTTCGCCGGTACGGCCGATCTTGACGGCGTATCCATCCGTCTTGCCGATCCCCAGGCGATCAAGACGGCGGGGCTGCCGTTCCTCACGGTTGAAGAGGCTTTCCTCGGCGAGCCTGAATTCACATACGGAAAGAACGGTTATCGTGCCGAACTCACGGAAGACGGCAAGGGCTACACCCTCGCCTACATCGGTGCGATGCACATCTTCATCCGCTGACCCGCGTGTGTAAAATGAAAATTGCATTCGCGCTTGCTTTGCTTCTTGGAGGGATTGAGCCCCTGCTGGCCGCCTCGCTTTCGTTTCGGCCGTTGCCGATGCGTTTTGGCGATACGTCGCGTACGGTTCGGCCTTGTGCCAAAGACCCCACGGTGATCAAGCAGGGGGGACGCTATCTCCTGTATTATACGCTGCCGCCGATGGACGATGAGACGTGGAAGACGAAGGGACTTCAAACGCCATCCCAAAGACTTTGGTCTTGTGCCGTTGCCGAAAGTCGGGATTTGGTAACCTGGCGGCGGATCGGCGATTTGATGATTCGGCGCAAGGATGGTCGGCCGGCCGGCAGCGCGGGGGCGCCGTGTGTGCGGAAGCTCGATGGGAAGATCGTGCTGTTCTATCAGCATTGGACCCCCGCCATCACCAACAACGCCATCTGGTACGCGACAAGTCCGGACGGCTTGCGGTTTACCAACTGTTTTGACGAGCCGGTCTTCGTCCCCAAGAACAAATGGTCGAAGTCGAAGGCCATTGATGCCGAGGTCTATCGCGTGGGCGATGATCTCGTCCTCCTTTACGCGTCGCGTGACGCGCAAACGGGCAAGCGGCAGATGCTCGGCATGGCGAAGGCGCCGTATGGGTCCGATTATTCGTCCTCCCGTTGGACGGAACTCTCGCAAGATCGTCCGCTCTTGGAACCCGTGATGCCCTGGGAGCAGAATTGTATCGAGGCCCCGTCGGTCGAAAAGATCGGCAAGACATGGTATCTGTTCTACGCAGGCTCATTCAATAACAAGCGTCAGCAAATCGGACTTGCCACATCGACTGACGGATTCCATTTCAAACGTTTTGGACCGGACGGTCTCGTCTTCCCCTGCGGTTGCGCAGGGTCGTGGAATTCCTGCGAATCGGGTCACCCCGGGATCTTTCGAGATGATGACGGTCGCCTCTACCTCTTCTACCAAGGCAAGTCGATCATGCCCGGTTGTGCCGCTGGTTATGAATTGTCTTGTGCGGAAGTCATTGGGTTATAATAATATTGTGTAATGTCCAATCCTCTCATGTGCAAGGGTTCAATGAAATGAGTGTTTTGCTTGGCGTGTGAGTGAGTGGATCTAAGGAAAGGCAGAACGGAAAATGATCGGAAGAAAGGGCAGAATGAAGTTCCCGCGAAAGACAATTCCGGTTCTCGGTTGCTGTGCGAGCCTGTTCGTATTTCTATGGGGTTGCGTCCATTTTGAACAGACTGCCGACATTGCGTTGTTTGCAGTCCCCTGGGGCGTTGTGATTGCGCGATATGTGTTTGCGTCAACTGGGACCTTTATGACGGTTGGGTTCTTGATACTTGCTTTCGCGGGTGCTAAATATTGGTCGTTCTTGGTTTGCACATTCCGTACCAGGGGCCGATTGGGTTATGTGTTGATCGGTTTCCATCTTGTCGGAACACTCGTTCAACTGGCTTCCCGTTGCTGTTATCACAACCATCATTCGTTGTTGATCGACGGTTTGGAAATGCTTTCGTTTGGTGTGTTTCTCCTGTTCTTAAAAGAAAGTGTGAAACGCTGTTCACAATGAGTGTCCGTGGTGAAGAACGAGACGGCAGCTGGGGTCTGTCCCCGTGAAGTTGATCCAAGATTGAAACGAAGGTCGTTGGCAGAGAGACCACGGAATGCTCAGAAGCCCGCTTCGCGGGACGCGGAAAATCCGTTCGAAGGAATCCCTTCGGATCCGGCACGGGCGAATCTCCCGTAGGGTATTGACCTCGTCGACGAAGGGCCGATGGGGAATGTTCAAATGTTCGAATGTTCAAATGTTCGGAATGTTTGGAATGTTCGGAATGTTCGAATGTTCGGAATGTTTGATTGTTCGGAATGTTCGAATGGAAGACAACTTGGTGCACAATCCGTGACATCCGTGGATCCCAGACGGCCTGGCGTGTCGCCGAGAGTCGGATCTCTGCGCGCTCGGCGTTCTCTGTGTGAGGAAGATGTCTCACGCGGAGAGCGCAGAGAACGCGGAGGAGGAGATTCCCAGTCCTGGTGAGACGGTACATGCGTGACACGCGTGGCTTGTGTCCTGTCCAATATAGCAAGCAACGATTACAGCCGACTGGTCAGTGGGATGTGGCAGAAGTACCGTTTTTCGTGTGGCACGATTTTTACAACGTCATTCTCCGTCGAGGTCGGCATAGTCGCGTCCGAGCGGGTCTTCGCCGCCTAGCTTTCGCATCAGCACGCGCAGGACAGGACAATTCTCGTAATCCTCTTCCGTATAGAATGAACTGTCGTCATCCTCGTCGCACTCGAAGATATCCATTTCTTCAAGGTTGTCGTCGGGGTCAAGAGGCGTGATCTCCCATACCTCGTCAGGGTTCTCGTCGCGAATGAAGCCATTGCCTCGGTTATTTGTATCACAACTCATAATTTTCACTACTTTCATATACATATTATACCATATTATGGCTTTTTGTTCAAGCAAAAGTCACCTGGACGTCCTGAATCAATGACCCTCAATGTCCCTTGAATCGAAGGGCGTGAACTGTACGATCTCGCTGCCGCGGGCTTCTTACAGGAGGAAGGGAGGCAGGAGACAGGAGTCGGTGAAGAGGGGCCTCGCGGGCTGCACCGATGCCAAATGGAAAATTGAGAATGGAGAATGTAAAATGAAGGTGATTGAGAGTTGCGAAGCAACTCTTTAATCCCTCCTGTCTCCTCTTTCCCTCCTGCTTTATGCCTGCGGCAGCGCGGAAGTCTCGAGGGGACAGACCCTGACAGCGAGACGATGGTTCGGGATCGGTCCCACGCCGAAATCTCGCCGCCTCACGGTCCGTTTCGACCGCAGGGGTCTGTCCCCATGCCGTATTTCAAATGTTCGAATGTTCAGAATGCTCGAATGATAGACGGATTGCACGGAGCGGGCATCCAAGATTTTACCACGGAATGCTCGGAAACCCGCTTCGCGGGACGCGGAAGGCAGTTTGAAAAATTCGCCTTCGGATTCGATACTGACGATCCTCCAGCCTCAGATGGATTTCGGGCGAGGGGCCGATGGGTGTGCGAAGCGAAAACTTCCAATCGCCTTCCGTGTCCGGCGGAGCCGGTTTCCGTGCCTTCCGTGGTTTGATTTCCCCTCGCCTGCGACGATGGGCAAGAGATTTGAGGGGTGGAAGGGACATGGGTTGGGGCGTCCTGAATCAATGACCCTCAATGTCCCTTGAATCGAAGGGCGTGAACTGTACG
>JAKSOY010000028.1 GCA_024405255.1 Kiritimatiellia bacterium | reverse complement strand
CACACACGATGTCCACTTGTCCCCTGCCACGATCAGATGGTCCAGCACCTCGACGAACACATCGCTCGACCACGCGAGAACGGCAAGTCCTCCAGGCATGAAAGAAAGCGAACGCCAAAATGGGATGTCAGCGTACATCTTCGCCTTCACGCCACACAGACTGATCGCTACTACCGCACCGCGCCGTAACCTCGCCAGAGTACATCCCTCTGCCGTATCTATCACTCATTTTGCAGAAGAATTTCACAGGTTCATCAGAAGTCTCGTACCTCCTAACCGCCGACGCCAATCACGGTTCCATTTTTGCATTTCCAGTTTTGGCAAGCACCCGAGCCCTTGCACTTGTAACAGCCCACTTGCGAACGCCCTTCCCCACGACAAAGATCACACTCTTTCATGAGTGAATGTATGAACCCATCTCTGTTCTTGTCCTGATTGATCTTTTTTGCGTTTTTCGTGTCGCCAATCGCATACAAACCAGCAATACAGGCCTGAATAATCACTTCGCGCTGATCGGGATTCTCTGCCTCCGTTCTAACCTTGTACAACTTGGCAATGTTCTTGACGGTCATATTCTCCGCCGCAGTTTTCGCCGCCACTTGCACCGACGCCTTTGCGTTGCACGGCAACATTAATGCAACAATAGTCGCCATCACCATGAAGAATCTATATCGTTTCATGTCTCACCTTTCTCGCATCGCAACCATCAAAGAAAGGAAACGGCCTCTCTCCGATTTCGGTAGAGGCTTTAGGATGCCCGATATGAAATACGGAGAGAGGCACGCGGATGTGCGCACATACCTCTGCACCAGTATCGCCATATCAGAAATTTCCTAAGTTTCTTCCGACGATTGCTTTGCAGCGTTTTGTCTTGTTCCCCTAGTTCTGACTCACTGTATCCCCAAAGGAACAGTGCCATTATAACATTTTTATTCAAATAAAGACAGAGGGAGATCAGGGTTGACCAATTTAATTCGATGGGGTCTGTCCCAACACGAAATCTTTTGATCGGCTCGAATCATGTCCCCCTAGATCTTTGCCTCCCTCCAACCAATCATATTCTTCGTGCGTTCTGATTCCTTTGCCAGGCGTTTCGCCGCCTCCAATCCAGACAAGAAATCCCCCGCGTCATCTGCCTGATCGAAGTCACCCAGCCTTTCATAGATTCGTATGGGGACAGTCCCCGCGAAGATTTCGGTGCGGAACGGTTCCGAACTGAAATCTTCGTCCCTAACACGGGGTCTGTCCCTATGGAAATCCAATCGTAAACATCTGACTGAAAACTTACTCACATTTTGCACCAACTTTTCTGTCGCATTGACGGTGCTTTCAGGCCTCTGCTTCCCGAAGGATTCGGGCGTACTCGCCGATCATGTAGAGCGGAATGATACGCACACCGTCATCAAGCAAGCCGAAGTTCTCCACGGACGTACGAACGGCCAGGGGGAAATGCTTCTCGTTCATCAGAAGGCGGAGGCTCGTCATCAATCCGCTTGTACCGCTCTTGACCTCAATGGGAAGGATCTGGTTTCGGAACTGAACGACATAGTCCACTTCCGCATTCGAGTTTCTGGCTTCACGATGCCAATAGAAGAGTTGTGCGTCATCTAGCGACGACGCATTCTTGACGAGCTCGAGCGCGGTGAACATCTCTGCGAGCTTGCCCCTGTTAATGAACTTTGCCGGAGCGTCAAGTACCCAAGTGGAGACATTAAGGCCAGATTCGCAGAGGAAGAGGCCCGTATCCAACAAGATGAACTTCGTCTGCTTGGGATTGATGTCTCCTCCCAAGGGAATGCCATTCGCATGGACGCCGGAAATACGCTTCACAATGCGGGCTCGTTCGAGAAGCGCAAATCTAACGGTACCAAGTCAAGCACAGGTCACGGAAATCCAAGGTTAAAACAGGTGTGAAGTCACGGAAATCCAAGGTGAATTGCGTATCCAACTCACGGTTTTCCAAGGTCGCGTCCTCAATGCCCCGATTGACGACGGATTTCGAAGAGTTCGCCGTCTTGACGATTTGCGAATTCGACGCGGAAGCCCTTTTCGGCGAGTTCGGCTCCGGTCATTGTGGCGAACGGTTTTTCCTCTGGACTGCGAATGACGGCATAGCGCGCGACGGGGTCGAGACCGCGCACCGTCACCTGGCGCGACGCCTCGGCGGCATTCTGGCGGAAGACGCCCACAAAGCCGCCCGATTTCGTTTCGGTATTGATGCGCTGGTAGCCGTCCCATCGTCCTTCGCCCGGTTCGCCGAAGCCGGCAAGGTCCTGACGGAAGAGCATGATGCTGTGCCGCACCTCGACGCCCTTCACCCAATCGGCGAGCCGCTTGAATTCGGCACGCGCCGACGGAGACAGCTTTCGCGGATCGCCGAGCATCATCGGGAAGGCGCCCATGAGCGACTTGTAGTCGACGAGATGCGTGGGTGCATCCATCCGCAGATTGCCGATGACAAGCGACGACGCCGGGAGGGCCGGCGTTCGGCCCCAAGCATAGGAGCGCATGCGCAGATTGCCGTTCGCGCGCGTGCCCGAGATGTTGGAGAGCCAGTTGCCGTCCGCATGGCGGGCGATGCCGTAGTCCATCAGCTGCAGCTTGCCCGCCGTTTCGAACGTGCAGTCCACATAGAGGTCCGGCGCCGCCGCATGGAGCTCGTCGAAGAGCTGCAGGCAGCGCGCGTAGATGACGTCGAACGACTCCGCGCGGTCGCGATGGCCGGGATGGTTCGTCGCGTAGCAGCCGCTATGATCCGCCCGGTAGATGTAGGCGCTTGCGGCAATCGTCAGGTCGAGTTTGACGTAGGCGAGTCCATGTTCCTTCACGGCCGAAACGATCGTATCGCGGATGTAGTTGTACCAGTCGGTGCCCAGGCACATCGTGATGATCGCGCGCGACTCGCCCATCGACGTGTGGAGGTAGGTGGACTTCCCGCGCGCGTCCTTCACGTGCCATTCGGGATGGGCGAGATACACCTCGCTCGTGAAGTCGGTCGACGCGAGCGCAAACCAAAGGCCCGGACGCATCCCGCGCGCCCGCACATGGTCGAAGAGCGGTTTCAGTCCGCTCGGGAACTTCTTCGCGTCGACGATCCAGTCGCCGCAGAAATGCTGGAAGTCGGTCGACCGCGCTTTCGCCTGATGGCGGTTCACATACCAGACCGCATCCAGGAGGAATTCCTCACCGCCGCAGTCCGCCACCGCATCGACGAGTTCGTTGCACGTCCGTTCGTCGATCCGCGAGGTGAACGGTTCCCAGTTCGCATAGACGAGCGTGGGCCGGTGCGCGAGTTTTGCGACATGCACGCCCATGTACTTCCGCACGTAGTCGCTCACCGCGCCGTTCACCACGGCTTGCGGGTCGCTCTCCTCGGCGAAGGGAACCGTAAACACCGCCGCACTCGTCCAGGACTCGCCCGGTTTCAGCCACCGGCGGAAGGGATGCGGATCGTTCGGCATCGTCACGCCCGCGCGAAGCGCGTGGCCGCCTTCGAATGTCGACGTGCGCTTGATCACGCCCGCCGTCTCATTGCCCACGGCGAGTCCGCGGCGCTTCTGTAGCTCATGGAGCACCACGAGCGGATCGTCCCAATTGCCCACATACGGACCCGGTACCGAGAAACGTCCATACTGCCGATAGGTCAGGCCTTCCGTGGGGTCGATCGTCGTGGCGAAATCCTCCACACAGACGGACTCGACCTTCGCGTCGCCCGTCCCCGTGTTCGCGATACGCAGCGTCTTCGAAACGAGCGGCAGATCCGGGAAGCTCGAATAGGCGAGCGTGAGGGCGAACGACCCGTCGAGCGCCGTGAACGAGACGGCGGTCTCCCGCCCCCCGTCCGGACGATCCCGCCGCGTCACCCGCACGTCCTTCCATTCGTTCCAGCCCGTATAGGTCTTGTCGTTGACCTGAAGGGAAAACTCCCGCGAATTCGCCTGCATGAATTCGCCGCCCGTCGCAAGGCGGTAGGATGCGCCCATGATCTTGCCGTCTTTGAATCTCACAAAACGATTCACCTTGCCGCTCGCGACGGAGGCCATCTGCGGCGGCGGCATCGGACGGAACAACGCCTCGGCCCGCGCACCGGCCAGGCCCTTCCACTTCCGCGTCAGATAGTCGGTCACACGCCGACGCTCGGCATCCGAGAGGTCGCGGTTGAAGAGAATGAGTTCGGCCTGCTGGCGCCCGCCGTTGCGGTTCACCAGGAGCCGATCGTTCGTGAGCGAATCGGAAACGCCCGGCGCCTTCGTGCCGAGGCAGAGGACGATGAACGAATCGGTGGGTACCTCTTCCTGGACCGGCGAAAGCACTTCATCGTGCCCATGCCACACGCGATTCGCGGCTGCGCTGTCGCCGTAGAGATAGCCGCGGTATTGATTGCGCACGAAGTACGGCGGCGGATAGGGATCGGGGGCCGTGCCGATGTTCCCGAGCCAGGCCTGATATTCCCCCTTCGCCACTTTCGCCACGAGGAAGACGGTGCGAATGCCCTCGATGCGCGGATAACGGAAATCCTTCCCGCTCCCCGGCGCACCGAAATCGACAACCGGGAAGCCGTAGGTCGTCGTGTCATAGAGCGGGCGCGCGGCCGTACTCGTGGCCACGCGCCGGTCCCCAGCCTTCGACCGCCATGTCGAAACCGCCCCCGACCCATCGCGCGAAATCGTGGCCTCGTCCGCCGCATCCAACCAGAAGATCGCCTCCCGCGAAACAATCTCCGGAAACGGTTCCGCCGCCAAAGCCGACATCGCCAGAAGGACCGCCCCAACCATCGTCAATCGCCGAACGATCCTCGAATTGAAAATCCAACTCTTCATCTCTGCCGTCTCCTTTTAGGCCTTATGATTCACAACAATTTTTCGTGCAAGGCTGTCGGCCGCCGTCACCTGTGCCGCGAGCGTCTCCGGCATCATCCACATCCCCACGTTCCCCCGGCAGGGGATCGGCCGATCGAAGCAGATGACCCCCGAGAGGTCCCACCAATAATCATAGCCCTCGTCCCAAGGGAGGAACGCGTGCTGTCGCGGTTCGCTCTCCAGTACCAAATCGTTCCGCCCGCGCACGGCATAGTCGCACGTCCCCACAATCGTCCCCGGCCACGCCTTCACGTCGCGCCAAGCCGGAATCGCCTCGAACGCCACTTCCGGCAGCGCCCGCGAAGCCCACTGCACGAAGTTGCCATACTCTTCCTTGCAAAACGACTTCGAACACCCCACGGCACACCGCCCCTTCCCCACCTCCGGACGCATGCTCCGATTCTCGACCCGCTTGATGCCCAGCATGATGAGAATCGCATAAGGCCCCGTACAAGTAAAGGCGTGAGTGATCATTGGTTGCTCCGGCTCCTTGCCATGAAAAAAGAACAAAGGCATTCTTGTACTTCATCGGTGAACAATTCCGACACAACAACGGCATCGCCATGAACCGTATACAAATGCGTCTCCGTTATGCAATAGGAAAAATCCCGGTCGTATGTCGTCCACAATTTTCCACCAACAACAATCCCATCTGCATCACGCAAAAACAGAATCGAATCACAGTACTTGTCGGCGAAAGAGATAAAGCCCTGACAATCGATCTCAATCCTCAGCCTTAGATCATCCAAGGATTGAGCAATTTCCACTATTGTTACAATCTTATTCTCCATGACCGTCGTACACTTCGTTCAGCTATCTAACAACAAAGATCCAAAGGAAGATCCGATATGTCTTTCAATCGTTTACCCTCAATGAGCATCTCCAATTGTTCAATGATATCCTCCCGCCCATTTTCGCCATATTCTTTTACTGCAGCAACTAACTCATACAGAGCAAAATGGTAAACACAATCAATGTCTCCCGTTCCAAGGGCCAATGACGCCAATCTAGAAGGGAGCGGTTCTCCAGTCACGACAACAATATGTGGAAGATGTCCTTTCCGATTTCTAATCAAGTTCAAGGCTTCGGTACGACTATTCTGCGCTCTATCACTTCTCATCGTCCATTTGGCGGAAATCGAGGCATGCATTAATGGATGCCCCCCGTTGATTTTTCGAATATCCGCCTTCAAGCCGATTTTGTTGTCTACAAAACATCCTGGCCCGTTCAATCCTTTTTCATCATACAACTCACGGGCAATCACAATATCCGGTGCAACCATATAGTTATTACCAATCATCGTCGCCAGCCCTCGGTTTGCATTAATGACTTCTGCCAAATATGAAAGATGCTCATATTGTGCAAATGAGGATGTCGTCGTTGTGCTGGTGTTTCCAAGGTTCAAAATTTCCCAATTCCCCGGACGAAGATGTTGGAGGAGAGGGAATGTCGCTTTTAAAAAATCACAAACAATGGATTCAAATAGTCTTCCTGCCGATTGAGCCAACAATTTCTCTTTAACGACTTTAGCCCCGAGTTGGATTGCCACCAGTCTGCCAATCTCGCGAGAAGGCTGATTACTTCCATCGGAATTCGATGGAACCCCGTCTTGATTGACCGAGAGAACTCCTTTTTGAATGAGTTCCCGATGAAAAGCCTGCCGAGCGACTGTAATTACAGGATTATCACATTCCATTTGTCAAACACCTTCTGATTTGATTCCCCACCGCTGCCGCCACCGGAGGTGGGAACGCATTCCCAATCATACGGCAAGCGGCCGTTTTCTTTTTACCAAAGTTCCACTCACGGGGAAACCCTTGAATTACGGCCAACATTTCCTTTGTTAATTTTGGCATCCCCGTAAAATCAGGAGCAGGGGCTTCGTTCGCAACCCCCAATCCGTCGACTCCAAGTTCTGCCCAAGCTCTTCGAGCACGTGTTGGGCCTAAATCGGGGCCACCATGTTTCTTACTTCCTCCTACAATCGTAGGAGCTACCGTTTTTGCCTTTCGTGCCCATTCTGAAACCCCACGCCAGCCATTAGCTGCCATCATGTCATATAAAGCGACGCCAACAGTCGGTGCTGGATTTTCATTTGGTTCGGGATAGGTGAAAACCGTTCCAAGGTCGTTGCGGATTCCAACAATCACAACACGAGGGCGGATTTGAGGAACGCCAAAATCACTTGCATGCAGTAATTTAATCTGTGTCACATATCCCAACTTGGTAATACGATCCAAAATTGACGTACGATACTCGTCAAACTTGGGATCGAGCAAGCCTCGAACATTCTCAATCATGACAGCACGAGGTTTTATCTCAGATATAAGTCGAATTGCCTCGGGGAATAAATCGCGTTCATCATTCGCTCCCAATTGTTTTGACGCTACTGAGAACGGTGGACACGGGACTCCTCCAGCCAACAAGTCAACGCCTTCGTATGGACGACCGTCAAATTGATGGACATCCGCACAAATGACATTCCACTGCGGATTATTCCGCTTCAAAACTTCACAATACTCACTCTCATACTCCACTAGTGCAACATGAGAAAAGCCGGCTCGCTCCAGCCCGATTGCCTGTCCACCCGCGCCTGCACAAATTTCAACGCACGTCAACCGCCCATCTTGGCATGCATCATCCATAATCCTTTTCGCCTCAAGAACTTTTAGTTTCAGCGCCTCACGGTCAAATGAACAAAGGAAGTCCAGCTGAACGGCTTCTTCACACACGCGCAGAACTTCTTTAGGGAGCTTGGTAAGGATTTTCGGAACAAGATTCGAAACGATAGGATCTTTGCGATCAGGCGATTCGAGATAGGCCTTGATCTGCTTGCGCACCTTGGGTGCGGTGGCAAAATCGGACGAACGGACGATAACCGCCTCGGCGAGACCCGTCTCCGGGTCATATATCTCCGTCTCTGTTGTTCGATAAAGAAGGTAGGTGTTCCCATGGCCTTCCCCTTTGGCCGGGTAGGCGAAACGTTCCTTCAATTCCGTACGAGTGAACTGTCCCACATATTCCGCCGCGAAAAAATGCCCCGCTTTCGCTCCTTGGAAAAGCCATAGTTCATTCACCCGTTTCGCACTTTCGATGTCGATTTTATCCTTGGGCGAAATCGGATAATTGTAAAACCCCGGCCAGGATTTCAGCTGGTCGCCTTTATATGTTCCCACGAGAACGGTCTTCTTGACCGCATTCTCTGGTTCTTTCTGCGGAGCGATTTTACGATCTGATTTTTTCAAGCGTTTCTGAACCATAATCATCCCTAACGATTTGTCATTATTATACCATACCTGTGTTTCGATTTCACACCCGAAATCACCTGGTATGTGTACGTGGGTCTGTAATCGGTCAAATCACCGAAAGTAGTCACTTCGTTTCTTAGGTCACTAGGTACAGCTGAGTTTTTCGCCGCGCCCTCCCTCACGGCCTGCGGCGTTCACACGGAGTCACGAAGCAACGGAGAAAATCATTGAACCGTCTCTTCCAGCCGATTGTAGTCATGCCAGGCAATGGCCAGCAGATTCGTTAACGATGTTGCAAAAAGTTCTGGGGTCTTCGGGTTGCCATCCTCGCTTCCGACAATGTAGATGTTTGCATCTGAATCGGACTTCCTGACGAGCAGGACATCCTCCTCGCTCATCAATCCGATTTTAATGAATGCTTCGTTTTCGCCGTAGGGACTTTCCAGGTACGACCGATTCAGGTCAATCACACCTTCAAACTGCAACCTCTCGTAACGTTCAAAGAACGACTTGACGTCCTGCGGCAGAGACGTTGCGATCGTGCAAGCCGAGGATGCTGCTACGCCAAAATTCTTCAGAACTTCTGGAACGGCTTTCAACGACACATCGTCAACACCTTCGTCTGGACGATAATTAGGAACCGACGGTTCGGCATCGAGACGCTTCTCAATCATAACCCATGCAAGATTGAGCACGACCGCGACAATAAAGATTATTACACATGCCGTCAACGACATGACTCGTGCCTCCCATATTCCTCGTTCACCGTCCTCATCCGTTACCTCCGCGAACAACCGATCACAGCCTCATCGACAAACCCGTTCACGAACGGACACCATCAGCGCACACCAATGCGGTAGAACGCGGAATCGGCGTCATCGGAGGGGAGCGTGATTTCATTTTCCGGCGGCGTGGCTTCGATGCCGTCGCGATAGAGCATGAAAGGATCGCCCAGCCGGTTCGCACGCCACACCGTGTAGGTGCGGCCTTCGCAGCTCGGCCAGCTGAGCGTGATCCGACGTGCGGTTCCCACCGTCGCCGAATCGATGCGGAAGACACTTCGCACGTCGTTGGGATCGCTTCCCGCCCACCACTCGTCGCGGTTCGTGTAGCCGTCGCCATCGGGATCGGCGGCCGGATCGACGCCGTTGCGAACGAGGAAATTCGCCCGCTCCCACGCATCAGGCAATCCATTGCCGTCGAGATCCGTGAGGTCGGGTTGCGGCGAGAACAGCACCGCATCGGCGATCACCCACTCGCCTTCGGCCCCTTCCGTCAGAATCCGCACACTCCCCTTCCGGCCCGCCTCGAAACGCCACGCGCCGAGAATCGTCCACTGTCCAGAGTTCACCGTCTGGTCCGCCGTCACGCGCGTCACGCCGTCCGCATGTGTGATTTCATAGACGGCGTGCTTCGCCCGTTCCTCGCTCGAATTCCAGATCCCCTTTACCTGATAGACGCCGCCCGTGGGGAGGTTCGGCGTATACTTGACCCACAGGTCCGCCCCCGCCTTCTTGTCGCTATGCAGATAGTTCGAGCCGTAGCGGTTGGCGTTGTACGAACTCGTCACCCACTTGCCTGAAATCTCCACACCTTCGGAATCCGAATTGTCGACGAGCGTCTCGCCCGCCACACGCACCCACTGGAAGGCGTCTGCAATCACAAAGCCGGTCGTGCCATCCGTCCGCACCGTGGCGGCGGGATTCGATCCAAACCGCCACAACCCGATCTGCTTCCAGCCGCCCGAAGGCGACGTCATGTCGTCATACACCGTCACCGTACCTTCGAGCGTCACGACATGGATCGGCACCGCTTCCGAACGGCTCGAATTGCCGTTCCAATACTGGAAGAGCCGCCACACGCCATCCTCGGGCAACGTGGCATTGTACCACACCCACGTATTCGCATTCGCAACTTTGCCGTTGTGCAGGTAGTTCGCGCCATAGCGTTCGCTCTCGCTCGAGCTCAAAGTCCACGTGCCCGAAACCTGCGCATCGACATTGTCCACAATCACCTTCGTGAGCTGGGCTTTGCTATATCCCGTCAAACCGGTGTCGGGACGCTGCGGCCATGTGCCGCCGATGAGCTTCTGCAGTTCCTCCGTCTTCGCCGGATCGCGATAGACGTCGCGTGGACGACACCCGTACTTCCGACAGAGTCCCGCCGCGTAGCCCACGGCCACGCCCATCTGCCCGCCCGTGTTCATCACGCGGCTCGATCCCATCGCCACATGCGTGAAGCTCGCGCACCGGCCGGCCAGGAACAGGTTCGGCACGTCGCGGCAGCAGAGCGCGCGATAGGGCATGTACCAGCGCGGCACGCTCACCTGCTTCGTGCCGGCGATGAAGCCGGAAGCGTCCTCGTAGAAGTGAAGGTCGATGGACCACGTGGACGTGCCGATCGCATCTTCGAACCACACGGCCTTCTCCACATCCGCCTGCCGCACCACGTAGTCGCCCAAGATGCGGCGCGACTCGCGCTTGCCCGCGTTGAACGGCACCCAGTCGAGCTCGCGGTTCGCGTTGGACGCATTCTGCTTCGCCCGCCAGAAGCTTCCATAGACGGCACGCAGCAGACGATCGCGCAACATCTCGGCGTTCCAGATCGTGTTTTCGTCCACACCAAGCCCCGCCTCCCATTTCCAGGACCCGCTCGTCGCGCTCCGCGTGCCGCTCACAGGCAGCGCCCACGGCACGTCGGGGAACGTGCGCGCACCCGCCGCCACGCGGCTCGTCCACATCGCGCTGTTGCCCATCGTACTCGTATCGGCCAGCGTCTGCGCAAGCGACTCGTTGTACTCGGTCTTGGCCTCGCGTCCCATCCGCCACGCCGCACCGGCCCAATAGCCCAGCCAGCCGTCGCCTGTCGCATCCACATAGAGCGGTGCCACAAACCGCCGCCGCGCACCCGTCACCACATCCCGCGCATCCACGCCCACGATCTCGCGTGTACCATTCGTCACCGCCCCATACGCACGCCAGCCCGTATACACCGCAATGTTGGTGAATCCGCTCACGAACGCCAGACGATTCGTGTCGTCCACATGTGCATAGGGGTTCGTATTCTCCTTCGTGTTCGCCACCGCCTGCACGATGCGATGGCGCACCTCGCCCTGCGTCTTCACGCGGATCTCGCCGCTCGCATTGCCGCCCAGCATCGCCCGGTCCTGCACGAGCGCGACGGAGAGTCCGCTTTCCGCTGCGGCAATTGCCGCGCAGGTTCCCGCAATGCCGCCGCCGACGACAACCAAATCCGCCTGCGTGGTCGCTTCGGGCGTCCCCGCCTCGCCACGCGCCTGTGCCCGCCAACGGGCCAGCGCCACAGGATCTTCAGGCGGTGCCGACGCCGCGAGGTCTTGCGTCAGATAAAGCGCATCGCAACGGCCGTCGAAACCCGTGAGGTCGGTGAGGCGCAACTCCACCGCCGCAGCCGGCAGCGTCACCGTACCACCGTCCACCCAGCCCCAGTCGGACGGCATCGTGCCGAAGACCGGCGCCAGCTGCACGCCGTTCACCGTCACGCGGAAACGACCGGGCTTTTCACCGGACCAGTCGGGCGTCCAGTCGCGCGTCCGCACCCACACGCGCCACGCGCCCGCCGCGGGGATCGTCACGCGCGTCGTCGCATCCGCCACCGGCACACCGAGTCCGTGGGCGAGCAAATAGGGCGAACCCATCCGTTCGACGCTCTGCGTGTCATTCGCCCACCCCCCGGGCTGCGCGAACGACTCGGCCTCGACGAGAAGGCCGTTCGGCACCGTGTAAACGGCTTCGCGCGAGGCGAAGAACGCCTCAAGCGCGCCCACGATCTTGCGCGCGATCTTCGCCGCGCCCGCGGCATTCGGATGCACCATGTCGGCGACCGTATCCGTGTGCCAGTCGAACCCGTCCGCCGCGTCCACGACGAGCGCCCGCGAGGCGGGCGTATCGAGTTCCGCGGCGAGCGCCGAAACGCTCTCGCCCAATTGAGGTAAGTATGAATACTTAGGCAGCTTCCCCGATGTGATCGGACGCGCCAGAAGCAGCGTCACACGCGGATTCGCCGCGCGCGCCGTCTCGACGATCGACCGATACGCTCCGAGGATGCCGGGTATCGGACCTTCGTCGACGAAATGGTTGTGTCCCGAGTGGATGAACACGACATCGGAAACATTCGTCGCAAAATGCGTCGCAAACTTCGCCGCCACCTGTTCGGCCGTGTTGCCGCCATAGCCCTCGTGCCGCAGCCGCGTGCCCGAAGCTTCGGTCGCGCGCGAGCCGCGGAAGACAACCTCCCACCCCTTCGCCACGCATTGCTCGGCAAGCGGGATGCGGTATGTCGTAAACGTCGCTCCGCCTTCCGTAATCGAATCACCCACGCAGATCAAGGAAAATGCACGCGTCACCGCCGAAGCGGACAACGCCGCCCCCACGCACACGCTCCAGATGATTCGTCTCATACATCCGTTCATACCTTACCTCAAAGTTCGGTTCATAAATTCAGCCGATGGTATCTGCGTTCTTCATAAAGCCTTGAAAGGCGTCAAGGTTTGAGGCTGACAAAACGGCCTGGGCGGCGACAGATGAGCGTACGCTGCCCGGCGATCTCCGCGTCGAAGATGGTTGCGTGGGATTTCGCATCGTAGTAGACGATCACCCTCACTTCGTAGTCTCCCTCTAGACCGCGTACTCCGCCAATGCGCACGTTGTGTCCGTCTTTCGCCTCGCCAAAGCGAACCTCCGGTACCGCATCGGCAAATGAAGCTGTCCGTGCCGCCGGATCGACGGCCAATACGAGTTCCGGACCGCCATCCTGTGGACGGAACCGCCGCTCGAATCGTTCGCCTTGCCGCACCCGATACGTGCACGGGGGTACCGGCGGTACGATTTCCGGAACCCATTTGAGGCCTAGATGTCCATCCGGATAATAGACGACTTCGCGGACGACAAGCCATCCACCCCAACCATGCAGATGGTTGAGCCATCCGAAGTAGAGCCGACGATCGTCCTTCCAGGATGTCACCATCGGCACGCTCAACCCTTCGTAGAGCTTGTCGGGGGCCCGCGACCAATCGACGAACGACCCCGACGTCCCGTCCACACTGTAGGCCATGTTGACGAACCCCTGCAGGAGGTAGCGATGCCCCTTCCAGGAGAAGAGCGATGGACAATCCCCGCGGAACGGCAACCGCGCATCGAAAAGTTCCCAGTCGTGCAGATCCCGCGACCGGTAGATGCCGATCGACCCGCCATAGCTCGTTACCAGTTCGTAGCACCTGTCGGACAGATTGTAGACGCTGGGATTCTGCGCCTCGGAGATCATGACCCCCGAATTCTCGAAATGGATTCCGTCCGCGCTACTCGCATAGGTTCCGCCAAGGGGTTTGTCCTGCATACCCGGATAGCGCGAGGTGTGCCACCCGAACGCGATTGCCAACTTGCCGTCCTTGAGGAACGGCGTTCCCGTGCCAACCGTCTGCCACGGTTCACGCACGGAGACCGCAAGCGGCAGTTCCGTCCAATGGACCAGATCCTCGGTCATGAGATGGGCGAACTGGTGCCGCCCCGTACCCGCACCGGACCTGTGGTGGCGCCGGTCGATCAGATAGAAGACATGAAGCTTGCCGTTGAGATACGCCGGCGCGACATCGCCGACCCAGCGATTGTGTCCTTCCGGCGTCCAATACTGGATTGAACGCGTCACCGCACGCGGCGCCGCGACTTCGGGAACCACATCCCGCTTCGCGGGTGAAATGAAAGTGGACGACCGCACGCGGGTCGACAGCCGTCGTTCAAAGGCACGATCCGGCCACCGCACGGGACACGACGGAATCGGGAAGTCTTCGTCGACATGACACCCGTCTACGACGATCGCCCACTTGACCGGAGAAAACTGCAGCGTCACCTCGTGTACACCACGCGGTTGCGCAAGCACAGCCAGCGGAATACCCACGCGCCCGGCCTTCGCAGCAATCGTCGCCTCAATCACGGGACATGTCCCGTCGGGCATTGGGAAGCAAAGATAGTTGCCACAGGCGGCATCATACGCTTGGAACGCGGGATTCCGCCCCGCCTGCCGCAACGCGAGCCGCACCGGCCCCACCTCGTACAACGGCTCGTCGCCGGTCACCTGATCGAAATCGACCTTCAAGTCGATCGTAAATCCGTCGCACAACACCCGATCAGCGGAGGCGTCGATCGGACGACTCGAAATTGCCGGTCGTGGCAGGTCCTCCTTCCGAGCCAACGCCGGTCGCGTGAGTTCGTCCTTGTAAAGCTGGAAAACCTCGTCGGCGGAAAAGGTCCGCCGCCAGATCTTCAGTTCGTCGACCCAACCGGTGAAGGGTACGTCATGCATGGTCTTACCCACGAGGAAGATACCCTGGCCCGCATTCGGACTCAACCCGTCGTCCCCCAGCATCAGGCCATCCATATAGACGCATCGGCGGCCCGAACCCGCCGTGGCGACGACATGGTGCCAGCGTCCATCGCCCACCCCCGACGCCACCACGGTCAGGTCACGGTTGTTCCAATAGTTGTGGATTGCATCGTTTCCCTCCAAACGGAGCGAATTGCCCTTCCCCGTCGTCCTGTCGCCCCAACTCACCCAGCCACCGTGTGGCGAACAGCCCTCCGCCACACGGATCCACGCGCACACCGTATAGGCATCGGTTCCGCGGGGAATGCCCGCAGGAACCTTTGGTGCCGAGAGCCAACTGCGTCCGTCGAAAAACGCACAGCCGCCCCGAACCCCCATCGGATCGAAAGCCACCGTACCCGTCATCGACAAGGCGGCACAAGTTCCACCGGACGAATAACAACCCATCCCTCTCTCGTCGTCAAACCCCATCCTCAACGACGGTTCGGGACAGGCCCCCTTCGCCACGGCGAAATTCAGCACGGCGCAATCAACAACCAGGCAAAAGACTTTGGCAAGCGTTTTCATTCTCATACCTGTCAGTGTTACGGCATAGTCCTCAACATTCAATTCAAATATGAGACAACTCTTTTTCAGGGGAGAGAGGTCCTATGCGCATCCTCCATCATTTCTCAAAATTCCTTCGCGACTATCGGAAGAAAATCACCGTGGAACGGGAAATGCAGTAGACGCCATTCCCGCGCACGGTAAGCCCCACCAGCAGCGGACCTTCCTTCACCACCGGATTGAACGAGAGACCCGTCAGATCCGTCTTGGACGTGATCACCTGGTCACCCGGCTTGAGGGGACGACCCGTAACGTCGACGTTCACACGCGCCCCCGGCTCAAATGTCAGATCCGTGCACTTCGCCAGCGTCGTTGCCGTCGACCACACATTCGTCTTCGCGCTCAGGTCCAGGGTAGAACCGTTCTGCATGACCAAGCCGAGCATATAGGTGTGATTCGGCGGCGCGAACGTACCGAAGATGTTGATCTTGCCAGTTCCTTCAGCGTAATCCCCGTTCCCATAGACCATTTCAAAGTCATGTACGTTCAACGTACCCCAGAGCCTCAAAGCCCCGTTGATGCGGAAGTCGACGTCACGAGCCTCAGTCACGCCACCGTAGACGTCAAACCAACCACCCGACGTCAGATCGAACTTACCCGGTCCCACATAAGTGGTCCCTCCACCCACAAAAATGTACGAACCGACTTTCAGCGGTACCGTGAGCGTATGGCCGTTGAAATTCAGCGGACCCCCTCGAATAATCGTCCGATTCTCGGCCTGCAGGGTCGAATCGGCCGTGAGGGAGAGATTGCCGATACTCAACCAACCACTGTCAGGGCTGCCCAGATCCCCCGCGTTGTACAACTTTCCGCCGTCCAGCGTGATCGGATAGTTGTAGAGGTTGCGCAGGCCGCGCATGTCGAACGTCGCCCCGGTCCGCACCACAATGGGCGAACCCACCGGCCCGAACGCATGGAAGACCTCCGGCGAGTACGTGGTATCGGCGCTCGACCCCGCGATCTGCGTAAGCGTACCAGCCGTCACTTCCGTACCGCCCGTGTAGTCCTGGTCGCCCTTGCGCGCATCGAACGTGCCCGCACCGTCCTTGACGAACGACAGCGAACCGAACAACGAGAGCGTGTTGTTCTGCACCGACTTGCCCTCCGGCACTTCAACATGCAGCGCCCCGCCTTCACCCGCCGCCGACGTATCGGTGAAGATGATCGATTCCGTCGGCGTCACGTCCATCAGCAGGCGAAGGTCGTGCCCCGCGAGGTCGATGACCGTCACAGCCGCATCATCCTCCGACACGAACGCGCTGAACGGCACACCACGCCAATCGCAAGCCCCGCCGAGCGCCATGTTCGGCGCAAGAACGATCTTCTTGAAGATGAGCTCGGCCTCGGGCGGACAGTTGAACGTACACCCATTCCCCAAATAGATGGTCGTACGACCCATCGGCACCGTGTCGGGAAGATTTTCGCCAAACCCGTTCTGACACGACCAGTTCTTCGGATCGCTCGGATCGCCGAATTTACCCTCACCCGTCCAATAGGCAGAAATCGGCATCGAATCGTCGAGTACGCAGAGCGTCAACACCCCGTCGATCACCGTGGCCTTCACGCCAGGGACCTCTTCCTGATCGGCATCGAGGGCCTTCACTTCGATCGCCTCGGCCTGAACCTTCGTCAGGTTGCCGGCCGGTGCCAGCGGCCAACGCTGGGCGATATCCGGCACAGACGAGAAGGACGCATTGATTCGTGCGAGCTGCAACAAGGCATCCGCATTCGCCGCCACCGCTTCCGCGAGATCGACCCGCTCCGTGAAGCCAGCCGCATCCGCCTTCAAATACCAGCAGGTGTTCGTACCCGAGAAGGCGAACTTGCCGCTCAAGGTACCCGTGCCGGCAAGACTCGAACTCATCGAAACCATGCCCGCCGCCGTGTTGGACACGACACCGTCCACCCGCACCGCATTCGACAGCGCAAGCGGTTGCGTCGCGGCGAGCGAGACCACAGATCCGGCCCCCACCGAGAGCGGCCCCTTCAGCGTACACGTCGAAGATTCGGACAGCATGCTAACAGCGGCACCATTGGCCACATTGACCGGAATACCCTCGCCGACCGTCGCGCCATAGAGGCGCAGCGTCGAACCATCCAGCAGATCGACACCATTCGTGATCGTACCGCCAATCGCCCCTTCGAACAGGAGGTAGCCGTCCGCGACGAGCTTCTTCAATCCGAAGGACATGCTCACGAAATCGAACCGGTAGAGGTTGTGTACTGTGAACGTCCACGGGCCCGTCATCGACACAGACGCATTGTCCGCACCCACGGCAGAAGCCGTCAACGCGCGCAGGTCCATATTGCCGCCGCCCGCCGACGCATCGCCCGTCAAGACGATCTTGCCGAACGTACAACCCCAGGTATTGTTCGTAATCGAGTTGTAGAGCGCACCCTTGCCGTCCGGGCCGTCGCCCGCCACATAGACGGTACGTCCATGTGCCGTTTCCGTCTTGGCGAGCGAAGCCGTGTTCCCGTGGTCGAGATTGACATCAAGCCGCGCCCCCGCCTTCACCGTGAGCGTCGCATCGAAGCCGGGCGGATCCGCGAAGACTGGCCGCAGCATCTTCAGGCCATAGTCGCGCATCGTCGCTGTCGTCGCCACCGTCGACTTCTTGTAATAGGACTTCGTCATGTCGGTCCCCACCGTGTTGCCATTCGAGTAGCTCGCAAAGGTTCCGCGCGCATAGACATCGTTGCCGACCTGCGTGAAAACGACGGCGACATTTTTCGTATACGAATTGTCGTAGCCCTGGAACTGGCAACTTGCCGTCTGGCCGTTGTTCTCCCAGAAATGGAAGCCCGGGCTACCGTTCATTGCCGAACCACCCGTACCCGTCGCACGCGCCGCGACAACATCCCTCAGCTGCACGTTCGTCCACACCTTCGTGCCCGGCGTACCCGTACCGATGATGCTGTCCGAAAACACAATTCCGCTCGACTTCAGCACCGGGCGAACATGGTAGACATTGTAGCCATTCCCCGTCTGGGACGTCGCAATGGTCTGATTCGAGAAGTTGACATTTTTATTGTTGATCTTCATCGCCGTTTCGCAGTTGTGCCCGAGGCCGGCGCGCTGCTGGATATAGCACGCCCGCGTCGTACGCGCGTAGACATGCTGGCCCTTCTGCGTGAAGGTCACGCACACGCACTTCGTGTACGTCCCGTCAAACGCCTGGAACTGGCACGACGCCGCCTGGCCGTCGTTGGCGTAGAAATAAGGCGTCACAACATAGGTCCCGAAGTAGTTTCCCGCACTCCGCGCGGTAAAACTGATGACGTCCGACAGCTGCGTGTCGCGCCAGAGCAACGTATCAGACGTACCAATCACGCCCGGATAATAGCGGTCGGACTGCGTTCCCGCCCGTTCGCCGATCTTGAGCGTGCCCTCTTCGATCGTAATCGCGCGCGGCGCATAGAGCGCCTGATCACTCACCGTGAGCGTACCCGCACCGGTCTTCGTGAACGTTCCATAGGTCGAGGTCGTGGTCTGATCGAACGTCAGATCGCCCTCGGCACGTACCGTGAACGGATAGCCCTGCACGCCGAAAGCGGTCGGCAGCAGGAAGTGCTGCGCGGCAGCCGAAAGGTTCGTAATGGACGAAAGGATGGTGAGCGTCTCAGCGCCGTGGAACGTGAAGGCACCGGCGTCTTCTCCGAAAGTCACCACGCCCGGCTGCACGCCCACGAGATCGTCCACCGTTTCGCCGCCCGCCGACAGATTGAACTTCACCGTACTACCGCTCGTCGGCAGCAAAGAATTGAGCCAGTTGCCCGCAAGCGACCATTCTTCGCTTTCGGCCCCCGTCCACTCGGCATCAACCGGTACGGCAGCCGCCAACACGAGCGCTCCATCCACCACCGTCAACCGCGCCGGAATGCCCGTGAGCTTGAACTTGTTCGCATCAGCAGCCGTCAGCGTCACGCCCGAAAGAATCGTGCGCGTCTCGTTCGCGCCGAGCGCCATCACGGCCGGCGCCGAGAAGTCGAGATAGACCGGATTCGCCGAGGAGACCCGAGAGAGGTCCAGTTCATCGACCCGAAGGGCGTCAGTCGCGTTCGGCGAGGCCTCAAGGGCGAGATGCACCCCACCGGCGAGCGTGAGCGAACCAATCGTCACCATCGAATCCGCCACGCCGTCCTTCAAACTCAACGTACCCGCGTTCACCGTAAATGTCGGCGACAGACCATTTACCGCGAGTGAAAGCACGCCTTCGCCTTCCTTGATCACGTTCGTCGTCTCAGCTAGCGCCGCATCCGTCAACGTACCATCATAGACCGTGAGGGTTTCACCTTCGCGCCGATAGGCAAGGCCGTAACCCAACGCATCGCGTTGTCCATTCGGATAGAAGGTGCCGGAAAGTTCGTCCTTGAGGCCCACGAGGCCATCCGCGTTGCGCCAAGGGATCAGCCGGCGCTGTTCCACGCCGACCTTGGCGATCACCATGTCGTAGAAGCGGAACGACGCCCCATGCCCGAGTGCGTTGTCGTTGAAGACGGCCAAATACGGATCGGCGGTCGAATTCGCAATCGAACGGGAAACCGCCATCGTCGTGGGCGCATCGGCGCCCTCCTTTTGAATGACGATCTCGTTGTTGTCCGTCACCTCCACCGAATAGTTCACCCCCGCCTCCGGCTTGCCGGCGGCGTCGATCATCGTGGTGCCGGAACCGTGGAAATGGAAACGATCGCTCTGCTGGTTGAAGAGGTAGCAATTCCCAGTCCACTTGAGCCCGAAGAAAGCCGTCGAATTGGCGTAGGTGACTTGCCCGAAATCCATCTTCACCGTCGTGTCGGCCGTCATCGCATAATCAAGCCGAACACCCTGCGCGCCATAGGATTGCGCATAATCGAGTCGGGTCTCGGGAATCGGCGCCGTGAGGAAGCGGCCCGTACCGCGGTTGCGGAAAAAGCGGCGTTCCACCCAGTCATAGAGTCCGGCTTCGCCCTGCGGATTCACGCATGGCGTAAAGGCCCGAAGGAGCGCGCCCGTTTCAGACCACACGCGCAGCCCGTACAAACGATAGGACGCACGATAGGTTCCCGTGTTAATGCCGAACAGCGCGAGGTTACGGTCTGCCGACGAAATCGCATTCGGCGAGGCGAGCGTCATCGTGCTCGTACCATCCGCCTTCGCAACGCTCGTGAGGCTGCGTCCATGCTTCATATAGTAATCGCAATTCGACTCGACGTTCTGAAAGACGATCCCCGTATCGTGGAAATAGAATTTTCCGCTCTGCATGTTGAAGAGATAGCGTCCGCCCGCCCAGGAATCTTCACCGAAAAAGACACAGCAATGGCCATAGGAAATATTGCCGAAATCGGCTTCCACCACCGTTTGCGCATTGCAGACCACCTCGGCGGAAATCCACTGCTGCCCGGACGACTGCAAATAGGCCGCCGCCGTGTAACCGGCCGGCAACTGCACGGGCGCGCCCACTTCGAGCGTCACGCCCGTTTCCGTAACCTGCAGCGTACGCGGCGCCTGGCCAAATCCCGTGAGCGAATCCTCGGCGAGCGTAATCGACGCCCCCTGCTCGACCTGCAGCGCCGAAGCGGAAATGAGCGTGTACGTACCGGGGCGGCAAGCCGGATGCACGTTGACCTTCACCGCGCCCTGAATGCGCGCCGTACCGGCCACGGACATCTGCGCATACCCCGTTGCATCGCCCACGGCGAAACGCGCGCCATCATCAAGCACCACGGCGCCCACATTGACGGCCGCAAACGGCGAGAACGCCGCCACCGTGCCATTTGAAACGGCAAGCGTACCGGCAAACGGCACATCATCGAGAATCAACGTTCCATTCCCCTTCATGACGAGCGTCTCAACACCCGCGAGATCGGCCGCCGTAATCGGCGTTGCCGCACCTTCGCTCTCAACTGTCAACGTCGTACCGATGCGCTGCCCCACCGGCCCCGCCACGAAGGCAACCCCGGCATTGGCGCTTGCATAGAACGTTTCACCCGCCAGATCGTAGAATCCCGCCACGCCATCTTCATTGCGCCGGCATGGCACGAAGTCGCGCACGCATGTTCCGTCGTCATAGACTTGGCAGCCATAGCAAACGACCTTCTGGTTGTTCATCGCCTTAAACGTCCCTTGCCGGTTCTGCCCGCAAAGGTAAAGCGGGAAACTCAGCTGGAAGGCACTCTCGGTGAACGTCTTCTTCGCCTCGCCATCCACCTTCGCGACATTCTTATCCAGTTCTACCGTGTGACGCCCCACGGGAACGAGGGCAAACGACCCGCCACCCTGGCCGTCATAACCGGCATAGACCTGATTGCTCGAAGCCTGCGCGTCATTGCCCAGGCAAAACGCCCCGTTGTTATAGGCCTTGTTCCAGGCGCCGAACCAGTATTCGTCCATACTGCTCACGGCCACATCCATCACCACGCGTGAATTCTGGTTGGGACTAAACCCCGTATTGACATACGCATTCACCGGCGCCGTAACCGAAAGAAGGCGTGTAAATGCCACCGGCAACACACCCTCGGCCGCACATGCCGCACACGCAGCCCCCGCAACCAGCAAACCGACAACGAGCCGGACAACACCGGCTTCAACAGCATTCGTCTTGATACGCATAGTCCTCTGTCCTCTTGACAACAACTTCTGTGTTATTCCCTCAAGAATCATCTCAGCAGAAGTTTAGCAAATCAGAATGGTAATGTCTAGGATAAATTTCCTGACCCAGATCAATCACAAGGTGATGGACCCGTCCTGTTTTCTTATCGGGGAGGACGCAATCCCTTCGCCTACTTCTCTAAAGCGGCAATGAATTTTTCGATGAACGCGTCAACCTTTTCCCAGGTTTTCACCGCCTTCACCCAACGTTCGGGAATCGCCTCAAAACCATAATAGGCACCGGCGATCTGACCGAAAATGGCACCGATCGAATCCGAGTCGCCGCCGAGATTCACGGCCGCGATAAGACCCTCTTCGAAGGTCGTCGTGGTGTTGAACGCCCAAAGGGCCGCCTGGAGGGATGCAACCGACCAACCGGAATTCGGCACATCCGTCCGTCTTGTTTACCTACTTCCGCCGACGGTACAGTTTTGCCGTCGCGTGGCCGCACCCTTCGGGTTCGAATTCGCCGGGGCACACCTCCAGAAGCGGATTCTTCTTCTCCGTGAGCTGACGGCGGAAATTCGGGATGTTGACTTGCTCGATCGAATTCCCCGTCAGATACTGGTAGACGTTGATATAGTTCGAGAGCGTGAACTTTTCCGGCAAAAAGAAAAAGACGAGCTTCAACAGGTCAAGCGAAAGAAGGCGCATGAACGCCGCCGCCACGATGCGCCCGTGGTCGAAGGCCAGCGGGGTCTTTTCAACGGCCGTCACCACATAGCCGCCGAATCCATCCTCACGGTACTTACCGCGAATCGTAAAGAGCGCACGCACTTTTTTCTGGGCCTCCGCCTCCGTTCCCACCAGGTCGTAGAACGGCAATTCAAATGAGCCATTCTTGAACTTGGGCTCCACGAGGCGCAACCAACGTGCCTCTTTGGCATCGTCGCCGCCCTTCACGTCCTTTCCTTCATCACGCTTATGGAACGTGATAAACGCATTGGAAATCACCCATGTCCGCATATCGCGACCCCATTCGGAGAAAACACCCACAGGGATAAACTCATGCGGTACGAGCTGCGTCTCCTCCTTGAGTTCACGCAAGGCACCTTCCTCCACGGTCTCCTGGTTTTTCCCCTGAATGAAACCTCCGGGAAGCGCCCACGAATCTTCATAAGGCCAACGGCCGCGCTTGATGAACAGGATTTCAAGCGAAAACTTCGGATTCTCGCGCCACTGGTCCGAGCGCAATTCGCCGAAGGCAGGACGAACGGCAATGATGTCGGCCGTCACCGACGGTCGCATATAGTCCGACAGCTTCTTCTCGTAGGCGGCGATCTTCTTCTGATCTTCCGGCGTGATTCTCGGATCCTTCTTTTCTTTCGTTTTCGCTGCTTTCATTCGTCCCTCTTTCACCCTTCCATAGATTCAAACTGAGAACCATTATATCACATTGCGTTTTTGATTGCAAGAGGCAATGTTTTGAACTCGATCGTTCCCACCTTGTAGCGGCGACGGCCGTCTGCCTCGGGGAGTGGCAGTTCATAGACGGGCGTACCGTCCACCTTTCCCACGGAAACCAAGACCTACCGGCCCGAAGAATTCATCGAATCGCGCCGTTGCCGGTAATGCGATATTTGTAGCTCGTGAGCTCTTCCAGCGCCATAGGACCGCGCGCGTGGAGCTTGTCGGTGGAGATGCCGATCTCCGCCCCCATGCCAAACTCGCCGCCATCGGTGAACCGCGTCGACGCGTTGTGGTAGACGGCGGCGGAATCGACGAGCCGCAGAAACTTCTCGGCGCGTTCCGCATCGCGCGTCACGATCGCGTCGGAATGGTGCGACCCGTAGGCATTGATGTGCGCAATCGCCTCGTCGACATCCATCACCACGCCCACGTTCAAATCGAGCGACAGGAATTCGCGACCCCAGTCGACGTCCTGTTCATGCAGCGTCACGCCCTTTTCGGCCGCCCACGCCTCGACCTTCGGCATGAATGCCGCAGCCGCACGCGCATTGACGAGCAGACATTCGGCGGCGTTGCACACGCCCGGACGCTGCGTCTTCGCGTTGTCGAGGATCTTGAGCGCCATCTCGAGATCGGCGTTTTCGTCCACATAGATGTGACACACGCCCTTGTAGTGCTTCAACACCGGCACGAGCGCCGCCTCGCACATCGCACGGATCAGACGCTCGCCGCCGCGCGGAATCGCCACATCCACGTATTCCGGCATCCGCACAAGCGCCCGCACGCCCTCGTGGTCCGTCGTTTCAACGAGCTGGATCGCATCCAACAGCGCAAGCGGACGCGCCGTTCCGCACCAGCGTGCAAGACCTTTCTGAACCGCCTTGGCAAGGGCCTGGTTCGACCGCAAGGCCTCCTTGCCGCCGCGCAGGATGATCGCGTTCGACGTCTTGAAACAGAGCGCCGCCGTATCGACGAACACGTTCGGACGCGACTCGAACACCACCGCCACAACCCCGAGCGGTTCACGCACTTTCGTGATGTGGATGCCACTTGGACGATCGCGTTCCAGCAGCGTCTCGCCCACGGGGTCCGGCAGTTCCGCCACCGTCCGCACACCCGCCACCATCGACGCAAAGCGCGCCGGCGTGAGCGTCAGACGATCCACCATCGCCGGCGCAAGGCCCGCAGCCTTCGCCACCGCCACGTCTTCGGCGTTCGCCGCATCGATGGCGGCGCGATCCCCTTCCAAAGCCTCCGCAATCGCCAGCAGCGCGGCATTCTTCGCACGCGTATCGAGCGTCCGCAAAGCATGCGCCGCAGCCCGCGCCTTCTTGCCCAATGCGCGGATTTCCTCTTCCACCGTCATTTCAGTCTCCTCTCATCCGGCTCGGACCGGAAATACGGAACTGCGAGATCGTAGGTGCCCTCGCACGGACACGTCACCGTCATCATCGCCCGCGTCGTTCCCGGGGGCACCGTCACATACTTGTTCGTCGCCGAACGTTTACCGCCCGCCAAAGCCTCGCCGACCTGCGCACCGCGTTCATCGTAAAACGTGATACGCACATTGAATGAAAAATTCATCGCCTGCCCCGGTGTCGCCTTCGACAACAGCATGACCGTCCAATACAACTTCGGCGGCTTCTCAATCAGCGACAGCGTCTTGCTGAATGTCACGTTACCGAGTTTCTGCGAATCGATTCGAAACGCCACCACGCCGTAGCGCGAATTGGGTTCGATCGTAACCTTCTGCAGATCGGGATGGTCGAACGTGACGGACCAATCCTGCGGCAACCGCTGGGCCTCCAGCGAATCCGGCGCGGCCGGCTGCACCTGCACGGACGAAGCCTCGGGCTGCACCATGTTCATTGCAATCGTCCCGGCCGGACGCGAACGCGGCTCCACATCCGACGACTTCCTAACCAACGCCCACGTACAGAGGATGGCCGCGAAGGCGATTGCCAAGGCCCCCACGACAATCGCCGGGCCGAGTCCGCTCGACGGCCGTGCCGGCGGCGCGGGCGGTGGTATCAGCGGTTTCGGCGCGGCCAGTTTGCAGGTCGTCGTCGGCGGCGTCTCAGCCTTCTTCTCAGGCGTCCGCGGCTTGAGCGTCACCTTGGGCGGATTCTTCTTCGGCAATTCCTGTGCCGCTTTCGGCAAGACGGCCTTTGACGGCGATGGGGCGGACTTCAACGGCTTGAGCACGATGATTTTCTTCCCCGGATCCTTGCCTTCCTTCGCAAAATGCGCGGCGCTGCGGACATCGACCACCTGTCCCGAACGTTCCTTCTCGCGGTTCTTCATCCACGGCGCTTCATCAAGCCCCTGACCGTGCATCTTCTCGCGATAGGTCTCCAGGTCGAACGGCAGCGAGCGGAAGAACACCGCACGCGAAAGGTCGTCGTAGATGCAATAGAAGCTCCGGCACACGCCGTTGCGCGGATAGCCCACGCTGCCGACGTTCACCAGATAGCGCTTGCCGGGTTCGAGAACGAAATCGGCCGGTTCAAGCGCGTGGGGCTGTCCGCTCGAACCCAGAACGAAAATGCCGGGCTTGTGCGAGTGGCCCACGAAGAGAAGCTGTTCCGTCCGTTCAAGCCAGGACGGCATGGCCTCGGCGGGTTCAAGCACATAGTTGAAATTCTTCGGATCGGCAAAATCGCCGTGCGCGCAGGCGAAGGCGCCGTCCGCCCCTTCGTAGATCGCGGGGAACTCGCACACATGCGGCAGCCGGCGCAACCAGTCGATCGCCTCGCGCGACAGCGCCGCGCGGTGACGCGCCACAGCGGCGGCGGCAAAAGGCGTAAAGTCGGTCGTCGGGTAGCGATTCGCCACCGCATCGTCATGGTTACCCGCAAGGCACACGTGCACGCGACGATAGACAAGCTCCAGCGTCGAGACGGGATCGGGACCATACCCCAGCACATCGCCCAGACAGACGATCTTCTCCGCATGTGCATCCGCCGCATCCGTGAGCACCGCGCGCAGAGCGGCCTCATTGGCGTGAATGTCGGAGATGATTGCGTAACGCATGGGGTAGGTCCTTCACGAATTAGAGCGCGCGTCCCGGTACGAACGTGCCGACATCGCGGCCGGCGAAAATATGCGCCAGAACATGCGGACGCGCCGCACTCGCCATCACCACGTTGGCACCGCTCTTCGCGGCATTGTCCACGGCCTTGAGTTTGGAGTCCATCCCGCCGCGCGAAAGCGTGCCCTTCTCGCTCGGCTTCACCAGCTTCAGCGCATCGCGCACCTTTCCGATGGCGGGCACGCGCTTGCCGTCCGCATCCAGAAGTCCGTCCACCGTCGTCAGCAGCACAAGCGCATCCGCATGCACGAGCTTCACGATCAAGGACGACAGCCAGTCGTTGTCGCCGAAGGTCAGTCCTTTGACTTCCTCGTCCGCCACGATGTCGTTTTCGTTGATCACAGGCACGATGCCCGCGCGCACGAGATGGTCCAGCGAACGGCGCAGATTCGCCACGCGGCGGCGATCGGCGAAATCGGAATGGGTCAGAAGGACCTGTCCGATCTTCACGTCGCGCATCTGAAAGAGCTTCTCGTATTCGGTGATGAAGCGGGCCTGTCCAACCGCCGCGCACATCTGCACATCGGCCACATCGGTCGGACGCGACTTGAGTCCCAGCGCCTCCACGCCGGCCGCCACGGCGCCGGACGAAACAAACAACACTTCAAGGCCTTTCGCCCGCAGTTCGCAAACGCCGTCCACCACGCGGCGCAACGCCGTGTGATCGGGTCGACCCGACTTCTTTGCGATGGAATGGGTACCGACCTTGACGACAACGCGCCGGGCATCCTGCAGGACCGCGCGTTCTTTCAGAAGATTGTCTATTTCTTTCATCGGTGAATAGTATAGCATATTTTCAGCAGAGGTCAAAAGAAGTAAAATGGCGGGCGACTTATGTCGTCCGCCATTTCTTCGGTTCTGACCGCGTCGATTTACGCACCGAGCTGGAGACGCGCAAAGCGCTTCACCGTGATCGGGGCGCCGACCGTCTTCGCCACGCCGTCGAGATACTTCTCAACCGAGATCTCGCCGTCCGCAACGTAGTCCTGCTTGGTGAGGCAGATCTGCGTGCAGAACTTGGCGGCCATGCCCTTCTTGATGCCGACGA
>JAKSOY010000279.1 GCA_024405255.1 Kiritimatiellia bacterium | reverse complement strand
TCGACATCGGCAACGCCAAGGACATTCATCCGAAAAACAAGTATGACGTCGGCTACAGGCTGTCCCTCTGGGCGCGGCGTGACGTTTACGGAGAAAAGGATCTTGTCGTCTCGGGTCCGATCTTCCGGGAATTGAAGGTCGAGGGCGACAAGGCCCGCATTGTCTTCGATCACGTCGGGTCCGGACTCTTCGCAGGCAAGAAGGGTCCGAACACGCCCGGCGTGATGCCGACTGCGGAGTCTGACGGCAAGCTTCGCGGTTTCGCAATCGCTGGGGCGGACAAGAAGTGGTTCTGGGCCGAGGCGGCCATTGACGGCAATGATGTTGTCGTTTCGTCGAAAGACGTTCCCGCGCCGGTCGCCGTCCGCTACGCGTTCCGCGACAATCCAATGGGTGACTGCAACCTTTACAATAAGGAAGGGCTTCCGGCTTCGCCTTTCAGAACTGACAAGTAACTATTGAGAAAGGACGAATGAAAATGAAGAAGATGCTAATCGGTTGTGCGGCTTCGCTGATATGCGGGGCCGTGTGCGCGGGTGTTTCGCCGGAGCGGATGGAGTGGTTCAAGGACCAGAAGCTTGCGCTGATGATGCACTTCGGGCTGTACTCGCAGCCGGGGATCATCGAGTCGTGGCCGCTGTCGGACAGGGACGCCCACTGGTCGAGGGTCGAGGTCGAGCGGGATGTGGCGACGAATGGCTTCAAGGAGGCGTACTATGCGCTGAATCGCAGTTTCAATCCCGTGCGTTTCCGTCCCGACGAGTGGGCGGACGAGGCGGTGCGCGGCGGGTTCAAGTACGTCATCTTCACGACGAAGCACCATGACGGCTTCTGCCTCTACGATACGAAGTACACGGATTACAAGACGACGGACAAGGCGTGCCCGTTCTCGACGAATCCGAACGCGGACATTGTGAAGGTGTATTTTGACGCCTGCCGCAAGCGTGGACTTGGCATTGGCGCGTATTTCTCAAAGGCCGACTGGCATCACGATGACTACTGGGAAAATCGCGGCATCGGGCATGTGACGGATCGCGGCGTCACCTACGACACGAAGGCACATCCGGAGAAATGGAACCAGTTCAAGGCGTTCTTCCGCAATCAGCTCTTGGAACTCGTGAGCGGGTACGGTCCTCTGGACATTGTCTGGCTGGACGGCGGATGGATGAAGAAGGGCGGCAACATGGACCTCGACATCGAGAGCGTCATCGTCGAGGCGCGGAAGACGACGCCCGGGCTTATCGCCGTTGACCGCGAGGGCGGGAGCGCGTGCGAGGACGTGCGAACGCCGGAGCAGTTCGTGCCGGGGGCGGCGAGTTCAAACGCCTGGGAAAGCTGCATGACGATGACAGACAACTGGGGCTATCACTACGATGATTTCTACAAGCCGTCGCGGCAGCTCATCCACATGTTGATCGACGTCGTCGCGAAGGGCGGCAACCTCGCGCTCAACGTGGGTCCGATGCCGGACGGACGCCTGCCGCGTCCTGCCGTGGAGCGGATGCGAGAGATGGGCGCGTGGCTCAACCGCTTCGGCGCGGCGATTTACGGGACGCGTCCCATCGCGCCCTGCCGTTTCGGTGACTGGGCGTTTACGCAGGGCAAGGACGGAACGGTGTATGCGATTCGGATGTGGGGCGAGAACACTCCCGCAACGACGGTGTTCATCGGGCGCAATGCGCTGACGGACAAGGCGAAGACCCTGCGTCACCTGACGACGGGTGAAAGCTTCCCGTTGCGTCAGATCGACAATCCGGCGCTGGGCGAATTCGGCATGGCGTTTGACTTGCCGGCGGGCTTTCTGCGTGATAAGAATGCGGATGTGTTTGTTGTTGAAGAGCGTTGAGAGCCGATAAAGTAGAAGGGGCCGGGCCGCGATGGGGTCTGACCCCATGGACGGAAAATGTAGATAAGTGATGGCATGAAATGAAGGAGAAGATGGTGGACGAAAAGGGAATGTGACTGTGGCGCGACGATCCTCCTTCGCCGAGGCTTCCACCTGCGCAAATGCTACGGTGGACAGGACGGAGGACAGCGGCGCGTTGATTGATCTTTGACAACTGACGACGGATGGGCGCGACCGGAGGTCGCGCAGTGCTTGGTGCCTAGTGCTTAGTGCGGAATGCCGCTGGCTTAGCCTGGGGAGATTGTGGTATAATAACGGGCATGAATGGGAAGACCGTGGACATGATAGATTATGCCGTGCTTTGCGTCAATGAGTTCGCAAAGGCACATGGTCTTGCATACCGTGATTCATTCGGTTACCTGTACAAGAACAAGGGGCTTGAATTCCTGATGGATTTCTTCCCGCAGGAATCCACACTTTCCCTGCAGGTTGCATTGGACGACCTCAAAACGGTGTGTGCCAATAACGGAGGTGTGCTCGCATGATTGTCCTTTATCATGGGACGAATGTCGAATTTCACACCCCCGACGTGGATGCGGGGCGTAGTGGCATGGATTTTGGCAAGGGGTTTTACCTGACGCCGAATTTAGAGTCCGCAAAGTTCATGGCCAAGCGCGTCAAACGGTTGAGGGCCGTGGGCGAAGAGATTGTCCTAAAGTTTGCGTTTGACGAGAGGGCTGCTGCAGAAGCAGGAATCCGAGCGAAGATGTTTTCGCGTATCGATCTCGACTGGATGCACTTTATCGTTGCAAATCGAGACAGTGTCTGGTCAGCTACGGATCATAATCTTGATCGGCGCTATGATCTTGTCCATGGATATGTGGCGGATGACAAACTCGTTAACCTTTTGCATGAATTGCGCCGAGGAACGATGTCGGAGGAATATGTCCTCAAGAGATTGCAGGAGGTCGAACATCAAACGATGCAATATTCGATTCATTCGCAAGATGTCGCCAACAAGTTTTTGAAATTCGTGGAGGCCATTCATGTCTGATCTTCAGGACAGTATTTTCCGTGCGGCAACTTCCGAACTCGTAGAATGGGTTGCACGCGAACGTTCGCTGGACGTCAAGGAAGCGATGCGGATTGTCTATGAATCTGAGCTATACAAGAAGCTGCAGGATCCTGAGACAGGCCTTTATCGAGAAGGACCGCTTTATCTCTATGATATGATTGCAGAAGAAAAGGGTTTCCCAAGGCCCTCTTGATTAGCGAATGCGAATAAGCGCTTAAGGCAGTCGCGCACGGGGTTCCCCCGCGCGTTTTTCATTTCCTATAAAATCCGTCGTCAGTCTGTCTTGGTCGTAAATACAATTTGTGTGAACGAAAGGAACAGATGAACAGAAAGAAGATAGGGCTGGTGGCCGTCGGGACGCTGTGCGCGTCCGCGGCGTTTGGGGATTTGACGGACTATGTCGATCCGTTCGTGGGGACGTCGGCGACGGGACATACGTTTCCGGGGGCGTGCGTGCCGTTCGGGATGGTGCAGGCGTCGCCGGATGGCGGCACGGAATCGTGGCACTATTGCAGCGGCTACCGCTACGAGGACAGGGAAATCAAGGGCTTCTCGCAGACGCACTTGAACGGCACGGGAGGTTGCGAACTGGGCGACGTGCGGATCCTCCCCCTTGGTTGCGGCGGTCGCGGAGCGACGCGCCCTACCGACTTCTCGGCACGAATTGACAAGTCATCCGAACGGGCGAAACCGGGCTATTATGCGGTGACACTGACGGACTCTTCCGTGCGGGTCGAGGTGACGGCCAGCGAGCGGGCGGCGATCTACCGCTTCACCTTCGAAAAAGGAGCCGGAGCGCACCTTCTCCTCGACACCCAATGGGGGATTGTCAACGGCGGCAACCTTGCGAAGTATGTCTTGGAGAGCTCCCTGACGGTCGAGGGACGGACGCGGGTTGTGGGCTGGAAACGGACGCATAACTGGAATCTTCGCGAGACAGGATTTGTCGTGGAGTTCGACCATCCACTCAAGACCTATCGGAAGCTTCTCAAGTCGGACGCGAAGGAGAAGGGCGAGCGGTATGTCTTTGACTTCGACCTCAAGGACGGCGAGACGCTGATGGTGAAAGTCGGGCTGGCGGCGGGAAAAGGTGCGAAGGCGAATTTGGAGGCGGAAATCCCGGGCTGGGACTTTGATGCGGTGAGAAACGCGGCGCGGCAGAAGTGGAATAAAGTTCTCGGCACGGCGGTCATTGAAGGAACGGATGATCAGAAGAAAAACTGGTACACGTCGCTCTACCATCTGTGCATTCAGCCGAATAACATTGCAGATGTCGGCGAGAAGCCGTTCTATTCGACGTTCTCGTGCTGGGACACGTTTCGCGCGGCGGGGCCGATGTACACGATTCTCTATCCCGAAAAGGCGGCGGAGTTCGTGGACTCGATGCTGGAGCAGGGGAAGAAGACGGGGTATCTGCCGATTTGGACGCTGTGGGGACGGGACAACCAGTGTATGATCGGAACGCATTCGGTGCCGATGATCGTGGACGCGTGGTTGAAGGGCATCTGGCCGCAATCGAACAATCCGAACAATCGAACAATCGAACAATGCTATGCGCAGATTAAGGAGACGCTGACGAAGAAGCACGAAGGGCGGGAGAAAGAGAATTGGGACCTTTACGACCAATACGGCTACTATCCGTTTGATCTTATCAAGGGCGAGTCCGTTTCGCGGACGATGGAGTGCGCTTATGACGACTGGTGCGCGGCGCAGATGGCGGAGAAGCTCGGGCACAAGGAAGATGCTGCGTTTTTCTTCAAGCGCTCGGCGTATTGGAAGAATGTCTTCGATCCGTCGCTTGGACTTGTGCGCGGCAAGGACACGAAGGGCAACTGGCGCGAACCGTTCGATCCATATGCGCTTGGCCACGGTGCCGACCGCGCCAATGACTTTACGGAAGGCAATGCGTTCCAGTATTCATGGCATGTGATGCAGGATGTGCCGGGAATCGTGGCGGCAATGGGCGGCAGGGAGAAATTCGTCGCAAAGCTTGATTCGCTTTTCAAGGCCCCGTCCAAGACAGAGGGGATGGGGGAGCTTGTGGATGTCACGGGGCTCATCGGACAGTACGTCCACGGCAACGAGCCGAGCCATCATGTCATTTATTTCTATCCGCAGGTCGGACATCCCGAAAAGGCGGCGGAGCGGATTCGTGAGGTTTTCGACAAGTTTTACCTGCCGAAGCCGGACGGACTCTGCGGCAACGACGACTGCGGACAGATGAGCGCGTGGTATCTCTTCTCCGCAATGGGCTTCTATCCGTTCAACCCCTGCGGCGGCGAATACGTCCTCGGCGCACCGCAAATAGAGAAGGTGACACTCCACTGTAGACCTACACCTTCGACCTACACCTCTTTTACAGTCTTGGCTAAAGGACTTTCAAAGGAGAACAAGTACGTGAAGTCGGTGACACTCAACGGCAAGCCGATCACGGACTGGAAGATTCGTCACGAGGATATCGTGAAGGGCG